>JAQVOJ010000111.1 GCA_028702675.1 Bacteroidales bacterium | reverse complement strand
TTGCGCTACCAAGAGCGTTGGTATAATTATTCAAATAAAACAATGTGGATATTAATTGATTGAAATTTTGAGCATGAATTGTAAATCCATCAGGATATTGATTAATATAATCCCAACCTGAGTTACATGCTTCATCATAAGAAATATCACCACTTAATTTAACAAATTTAATTGTAAGGCTGCTTCCAAACGGAACAATGGCTGCAAGCGTGAACTGATTAAATCCATCAAAGTGTGTATTATCATCAACAGCTAAAATATTTAATCGCATATTATCATTGGGCATAGGAATACAAGGATTGGCAGAATCAGGAAATATAATCTCAGTATATACCGTATCGCTGTGGGCTTCCTGAAAATCCCAGATATAAGGTTCAAAATCCGGCACTGAAACACTGGTTCCCATATCTGAATAATAGTTTTCCAAATCTGCTTTAATTTCATTAATCTTTAATTTAGATATGTTATACATTAATGTATCTACAATTTCCTGATTATTTATCAGCCCGTCCAATGCAAAATCTTCTGACAAGTTTGATAATAACTGTGTAAGTTCTGCGGGCATATCATTAATTGCCTGATATTGTTGTGAATGACGCTGAAGCATTACCGAAAATGCAAGTAAAATCCCATTGTATTCTTCGCTACCAGTGATATCCATATCTTCGAAATTTACATTTACTGTTTCGTTGGTTCCTAAAAAAGCAAGTAATTCGTTTTGTGCCTGTGTACGTGCAGATTCAAAGCTGGTTCCTTCGCTTACCAGCTCTTCTATTCTGGCTTTGGCAATATGCGTAAGTACATTAATGTTAACTGTTTCCTGATTTTCTAAATCTACAATTGCCTGCAAATTAATTGGAGAATTAGTTGTTTCTCCAAATACCTCGCTATAACAATAACCACTGGCAGTAAGCAAAGCTAAATTTGAGTTTAACTCAATATTGTCGAGGCTGAAATATCCATCGTTTGAAGTAATATTTGTGGTAAAAGAATTACCTGTTTGTCCAAGATTTTCGTTCAGTTCGTGTAAGTTAATACTTGTACCTGTAATAAACGGACCTTTTTGTACTTTACCGGAAAAAGAATAATTCTGTGGATTATCAGGATTATCTTTTTTGCAGCCGCTAAGCACTGTAGCAGTGATTAATGCAGCTAATACTAGAATTTTATATTTCATAATTAAAGGATTTAAATTGGTTATTTTTAAGGTTTATAAATTATTGTTTCAAATTCGGTACCTGCACTTACTTCAAAACCTGCCCCCAGTGTAAATCCATCCGTGGAGCGTATAGCATGTCTGCCGTTGTCGTTAAATGTTGCATCGCTGCTGTATGTATCACCGAGATGTACTGTTTTCCACACTCCATAATCGTAATTAGACCAGTTGTCGTAAAAATCGTTGTTAATATTATCTATGTCGAGAGAGTAAAACCGGATGTAGTCTGTAGTTAGGGTTTTGGGGAAAGTGCCGGTTGGGTCTGAATTATGCACCCAATTTGTTATCCAAAGTCTCCATTTACGGATATATTGCATATCTTCAAGCACACAGTCTGTTGCCGGGTTAAAACTTCCGATATAATGATTATTAATATATAATGAGTATTTATTTGGCAACCACTCATATCCAAAAACATACCAAGTGTTACTGTCCTCAATTATATCAGAATTTATAGTCATTCTACCTCCATCATGATCTATATCATGATACTCATTCGAAAGCAAAGTAGTACCAAAGTATTCAAACACATCAATTTCTCTATAAGTCGTATTCCAACCATCAACACCCCAAAAAGATGTACAAAGTCCTTCATCGGTAGGCAATTTTACTTTAATTTCATAGTAACCATAATGCAAGTCAATATTGTCATGACACAATATAGCAGCAGTAAAATTATATCCTCCGTTTGGCTCATCATCAAATTTTAAAGTTAATGTTCCACCAGACAAATCCCAAAAATCATTAGCATTACTGAATGCATTATTTGCATTTGAATGACCATAAGAACTGTCATAGAGATACCATCCGTTTTCTAAATAATTATAATTAAATTCAATACTTAAAGAATTTTCTTTAGTCCATCCCTTAGTTGATATTGCAACATCTGGAGCTACTGGTGTTACAATGGGATCGAAATATGCAGGTGTTAAACAATTTTGAGCAAAAAATGAATCAACAATAAGTAATATAAGTATCGGTATAATTAAATATTTCATAGTATTCATTATTAAGTTAATAAATAATACATTTCATTGTTTTCAAGTTTTGTCCAGCTTGAATACTGATTATATATACTCCGGTATTTAGCTCTTTAAGAGATATTCTTTCATTGCATTGGGTGTTAGGAGCATTTATAAAGTCTCTAAAAACAGAGTTACCTTTAATATCGTAAACCTCAATTATTGGATTTATTTCAGTACTTCCATGTACAAATAGTTCACGGGTTTCGTTTATAAAACTAACTTCCAAGTTATTTGTCAATAAATTTGTATTTCCAACGGGATATTCCCGTCTAATACATCTTACATTACCTGATTCACTTTTTGGAAGTGAATTTCCTTCAAAGCAAGCATATGAGCACCATGCTTTATTATAAGACACTTCTGTGCTACTCCAGATATTTGGAGAATTAATTGTAAATGAACTACTTCCCCCAATAGAATCTTTTTTTAAACACATTGTCCAAAGCTCATATCGTGCCGGCAAGTACCAATCGGAATAACCTCCGGCAGTAAGCGTATCACAAATACGTGCTGCATACGGAACACCCCCATTATCTCCTAATTGCAACACAATATCGTTGGTATTATTTAAACCATAATATTGATCGTCTGCACCTCCTCCAGTAGTAATTTCAACTGTTGGACCCCAATAAACATCATTAGACTGGTTTACAGTATGGGTGTATATAATAACAGAGTCTCCCATCCAAATAGAAACTATTTCATTCTGGGCATATAGGGTAAGGGTAGAAATTGAAATGATTAATGAAATTATAAGTTTTGTTTTCATGGCCATTACGGTTTATAAATTATTGTTTCAAATTCGGTACCTGCACTTACTTCAAAACCTGCCCCTAGTGTAAATCCATCCGTAGAACGTACAGCGTGCCTGCCATTGTCATCTATTTTAGCATCGGCAGAGTAATTGTCGCCCAAATGCACAGTTCGCCACACTCCATAATCGTAATTTGACCAGTTTTCGTAAAAATCGTTGTTAATATTATCTGTATCGAGAGAGTAAAACCGGATGTAGTCTGTAGTTAGTGTTTTGGGGAAAGTTCCGGTAGGACCTTCGTTATTTTTCCAGTTTGTTAGCCATAATCGCCAGTATTTTATTGGGGACAAATAGTCTTCAGTGCAGTCGGTATCTGGGTTAAATTCCTTAACTAAATTGTTGTTGATGTATAAACGATAGGATCTGGGAAACCATTCAAATCCCAAAATATACCAATCATTTTCGTTAAAAAGGTTCAAATCCATTCTGACCTTTCCTCCATAAAGTGAGGTGTCAATCGAATTCCCATGATAAATATTACATAACATTTTATCGTTTACAGTTTCAAAAATATCAATCTCTCTATAATTCGAATACGGATATTGACCGTGAAACCCCCACAAAGATGAACATAATGTTGTATCAATTGGTAATTTCACTCTGGTTTCTATATACCCGTATCCAAAATCATCAATCCCTTGATTAATTAATATGGCTGTAGTAAAACCGGTTATGTAAACTGTAGTGTCAGGAGCAGGAAAGTTTACTGTAGAAGAATCGTCAAATAAGTGTAACTGAAAGATACCGTTAGTAGTATCTAAACTCCAATATTTTGTACTATCACTAAACCCGTTGAATGCATTTTTATGTTTATATTCGCCATATATATACCATCCATTATAAGGGAGAGAACTCTCAAACTCAATACTATTTTCATTATCATATATCCAACCATAAGTATTAATGAGTACAGAATCTCCAACAGGGCTAAATGTGGGGTTTACATTACTGTAAGTTGTCCAGCAATTGTCTTGTGCATAACTTGAGGCAATTATTATTGATAGCAAAACAAATATGAAAATATTTTTCTTCATTATAATAATTATTTATTCCACAACAAATTTCTCGGTTTTACTTAATCTGCCAGACCATACGTGTAAAATGTATGCAGCTTTAGCAAAACCGCTAGTGTTAATAATTTCTGTGTACTCTTTTGATACAGGGACTACTTCCTTATGCAATATGAGCCTGCCTGATGTGTCGTATACCTCAATTACTGATGTTTCTGTCATGTTATTTATATTTACCTCTAAACTATTGTTAATGTAATTTATTGAAAATACATTATTCGCAACCTGAATATTATTATTACTTATATACTCACGACGAATACAGGTAAAGTCCTTGCTCTGATTTTTATCTTCAGGATATGAACACACTTCCTGTGTATAGTACAAGAGCCAATAAGATGCTCTTATATCAGGCCAAGGAGGGTATTCATTACTAGACCAGATACTAATTTCTATAGTATCAATAAGAGGCATTCCCCAATCATATTCATAATTATAATATCCTTTTATATAACTACATTCTTCATGGGCAGGCAAATACCAATCATTAAAACCAAAAGCAGTTAAAGTATCGCAAACCAAAGCAGGATAAGCATCCCCTCCATTATATCCAAGTTGGCTTACTATTGCATCTGTATTTGGTTTACCGTACCATCTATCATTTGTTCCATTACCTTCGGTAATATCAATCCCATATCCTCCCCACGGAAGATACAACGGTTCCGGTGAAATATACACATATATGATTGTATCCGATCCGTAATTAAAATGAGGTAAAGAGTTTATGTCCTGAGCATTTGCATTATAAACAAGAATTGCTAATATAATTGTTATTATTGTTTTAGTTTTCATTTTAGTAGCTTTTTAGTTAGTTAATATCATTTTCTTAGTGTCCACTTCTACAGAGTTTACAATAAGAGTATAAAAATACATACCAGGCATTAGTTCGCCGCTACTTATCCGTAAGCTGTCTGCATTTATGTCGAGATTTTTAGTTAATATCAGTTTTCCATTCATGTCAAAAAACAGCATTGAGGCACTAGCATTTTCTATCGGGACAAAATATGAAATTACTGTTACGCTATTAAATGGGTTTGGTTGATTTTGCAATAAATAACAATCTTCAATATTGCCATTGTTACCATTTGTGTCTTGATTTTTGTTTTGAGGTTCAATAGAATTACAGCAATTGTCTTGTGCAAAATTTGGTATTGCCAAAACAATTGTAGTTATAATCCATATTATTATTTTCATAACTATTATTATTTAGCTTATTCCACAACAAATTTCTGTGTTTTGCTTAGTTCTCCCGACCATACATGTACTATATAGACTGATTTGGCAAAACCGCCTGTATTTATGATTTCTGTATGCTCGGTTGCTTTAGGTGTTATTTCCTTGTGCATTATCAGCCTGCCCGAAAGATCATATATTTCGATATGCGTTGTTGATTCTTGGGGCTTCATTGATATATACAGGTATTGGTTGTTGTTTATGCTTTCAATAGTAAACATATCATCTGCACTTTTAGTAGCTATACCACTTACATATTCGCGTCGGATACAGGTAAAATCGAGAGATTGATTTTTATAAGCTCCATAAGGACAAACTTCTCCTCCATTGTATCCAAGATCCCAATAATACGCCATATCCTCTGGCCAAGAAGCATGTTCATTACTAGTCCATAAAAATAAATGATACACATCGTATTCATAAAAAGGAATACCCCAATCATACTCATAATGACCTTCAATTTTTATACATTCCTCAAAAGCAGGCAAATACCAATCATTATAACCAAAAGCAGTTAAGGTATCGCAAACCAAAGCAGGGTAAGGCTCCCCGCCATTATCTCCAAGCTGGCTTACTATTGCATCTGTATTTGGTTTACCGTACCATCTATTATTTGTTCCATTACCTTCGGTAATATCAATCCCATATCCTCCCCACGGAAGATACAACGGTTCCGGTGAAATATACACATATATGATTGTATCCGATCCGTAATTAAAATGAGGTAAAGAGTTTATGTCCTGAGCATTTGCATTATAAACAAGAATTGCTAATATAATTGTTATTATTGTTTTAGTTTTCATTTTAGTAGCTTTTTAGTTAGTTAATATCATTTTCTTAGTGTCCACTTCTACAGAGTTTACAATAAGAGTATAAAAATACATACCAGGCATTAGTTCGCCGCTACTTATCCGTAAGCTGTCTGCATTTATGTCGAGATTTTTAGTTAATATCAGTTTTCCATTCATGTCAAAAAACAGCATTGAGGCACTAGCATTTTCTATCGGGACAAAATATGAAATTACTGTTACGCTATTAAATGGGTTTGGTTGATTTTGCAATAAATAACAATCTTCAATATTGCCTTTGTTACCATTTGTGTCTTGATTTTTGTTTTGAGGTTCAATAGAATTACAGCAATTGTCAACTTCGTACCGGAGTGTTGTAAGCTGAGCTTCGAGTTCTTTTATTGCTTCAACCAGGAGTGCTACTAAATCCTGATAAGCTATCCCTTTAATCCCATTTTCATTTGTATTTACAACTTCCGGTACGGTTTCTTCAACTTCCTGAGCAATAAATCCCATATATCTTTTGGGGATTTCGTCAGAAATTACAGTATTTGGAAGTGCATCTTCAGACAATACCGGTACTTTATAAGTATAATATATACCATTTAATTGCAATACTTTTTCCAAAGGGCTATCAATAGCCTCAATGTTTTCTTTAAGTGATATATCACTTAATTTTGTATAGTCGTATGCCCATGTATCACCGTCACCATATATAATAAACCGGTCATTCAGGTTATGCTTAACTACTATAGCTTTTGTATTAATTCTGTTTACTAAAGAAACAATCCCGTATCCCCAATCTGACGAATGATCAGCATATGCAGTTATGACCGTACTATTATATTTAACATTTAGTTTGCCATATTCTGTAGCACCGCCTAAAATTGCATTACCATTATTTAAAAAAACAAAACCTTCGGTAAAAGAAGTTATGGTTGAACCCGCAGACCCTGAGCCCGCAAATGAAAACTTTATGTCACCGTTAGGTTCAAATTTTAGTAATGAAACTTCATCGCTGATAATTCGTTTTGAATTAGAGCCATCCCAATAAAAATTATACCCTATAACTTTGCTCACTCCATTATGAATTGTAAATCGATCACCGATTTGTAATCTTTCTAGCGGAGATGAGCAATTAATTCCCACCTTACCATTGTTATCTACTTTAATTTGAGAATAGCTAATACTGCATACAAACAGCAATATTGCAAATAATACGCATTTATTCATATTGTAAAATTTATATTGGTTAGTAAAATATATGAGCAAATTACAAAAAAAAGAAATATAAGTCAAGATTATTTTATATTCTGTATAACATAAAGATTTAATGTTTAAGTATAAGATATGGTAATAATAGGACTTAATTATTATGTTTTCAGATTATGAGTCAGGGAGTTTTTACAATTAATAATAATTCTAAATCCTAAGTAGATTAGGATTTATAATAGGTTTATATTAGTTTTTGTCGGGATAAAATATATCAATAAAACTTTGCTGTAAAGCCAATCCTTCTGCTAACAACTCTTCGTTATGAGGATAGCTTGAACTTTGTTGACATTGTTTAAGCCAATATATAGTTTCG
>JAQVOJ010000028.1 GCA_028702675.1 Bacteroidales bacterium | reverse complement strand
GTTTGAAAAGCGTTTTCCCAGGTCAAACCATCGTTAGTATCACTTCCATCAGTCTTTACATAGAAAATTGAACCAGATTCAGTTTCACCTTCTAATTGTGAATAAGCATTTAAACAACTTATTGAAAGAAAAAACCATAGTAAAGTGATGCCAGATTTAAACAGCATCGTCAAATTAAAATTTTTCATTAGATGGATTTTTTAAAATTTTATTTTATGAATAATCATATCAAATATATAATCAATAACTTATATCACATAAAGCCTAACAAAAATAATAAACTATTTAGTTTATCTATAATTTAATCAGTTTTTTTTTCTACTAATATCACAACTAAACAACAAGTACCTTTTAAAACATGATAAATGAGATTTAATCTTCGACAAGAATTATCATATAACTAACTATCTATCAAAGTGTAATACAATTGACTAAATAATAATTACGTACTATTGGTTTTGATATAAAACAGCTCAAAAATAAAAACATGCTTTACAACATATTTTCAAAAAAAAAGTTAAAACAATATCTTAAAATAGATTAAAATCACATAGATTATTATTGATATTAACTTCAAAATAGGCTTGATAAATTAATTCCCAGAATAAATGTTTTACAATTCAATGAGTTTTTATAAATTTTGTATAACTAATTATCAATAACCGGGAGTAAAAATTAAATCTATGATGAAATTCATCATTACCATAAAATCCAATATTGAAATTTCGTTGCGAGAGCCAAAACATAGTCATCAAAAACTTATCCTTCGTAAAAAATGCCATAATCGGGAGGCAATGAAGTATTAAGCTGAAGTTTTATTTCTCAAAGTTCTTTTTTCATTGAATGCATATCGTTTTCGATCCGGTCAACACGCTCACTTACTGCATAGCCCTTAAGTAGATAATCTTTTAACACTTGGTTTGCCCATTGGCGGAATTCTACTCATTACTTTGATTTTATACTAAAACCTATTTACAGTATCATGTCAAGCTTGTAATGCTCTGCATTATATACTTTGCCATCATTGGCAGTTGTTGCAAATTTTGCGACAACTGAAACTCCATCGGAATTCTTCTTTCAATGCATTTGCAATATGTTTTCCATTTGTCTAAATATCACGATTAAATATCAATACAAGCTGATGCCTGTTAAGCCAAACTGTTTCATCCTCCAACCTAAGCTCAATCTTAGTTGAGGAATCTTCATTTTGGTATATTATAATTTCGTTTTTCATAATTATTAGTCTTAATGCAAATAAAATTATTTAACAAAAAGGAGGTTTTAAAGTTTAGCTGCAGGTAAAATTGAAAAAAGTTTTGGAGAATTGAGACTTTGATGAAAGATTTTGTTGCACCCATCCTACCACTTCAAATATTAGAAAACAAACAGCTTATGTTTTTTGTTTGAATAGAATAAGCTTATCCCCTTTTTTACAGAAGAGTATTGCTGGCTAATCCGAAACCTTACCTCATTTTGATTAAACTTTGCGATACAATGCCCATATTCTTCCTTAGCTGAATTATATATGTTCCCTGAAACAAAGATGCTAAAAATTTATTGTACTAATTAATAATACTTTAATTGACAAACCTTAATAAATAAAGAAAATATCATATGGCTACAATTTTTTAACATCCTATTAAGCTTTTACTCATTATTAATCTGTATTTTTGTTACAAATCAAAAACTATTGTGGTATTACTTAGAACCATTTACGACAGCATAATACTTGCATTTAGTTCGCTTATTACTAACAAGTTACGAACATTCTTATCTTTAATGGGTATTACAATAGGCATATTTTGTATTATTTCTGTAATGGCTGTAATAGATTCTCTTGAAGGCACAATACGCGAAAATGTTAGTAGTTTAGGAAATAATACAATTTATGTTCAAAAATGGCCTTGGACTTTTGGACCTGAATATCCTTGGTGGAAATATCTAAAAAGACCACTACCAACAATTGACGAGTGTGATTTTATAAAGAAAAATTCTACTTATGCAGAAGCTGTTTGCTTTATGGCTTCTACAAGCCGCACTGCTAAATATAAGAATACTTCGGTTCAGAATACCGGAGTAGTTCTAATTACACAAGACTACGACAAAACAAGAGTACTTGATTTTTCTAAAGGAAGATATATTACTCCGTTAGAGTTTAATAGTGGCAAAAATGTTGCTTTTATTGGAGACGAACTGGCTAAAAATCTATTTGCTTCGGCTGATCCTATTGGTAAAACGATAAAAATAAGTGGGCATAAAATCAATGTTATTGGTGTTCTAAAGCGTGAGGGTGAAGATATGTTTGGGATGAATCAAGACAGCTATGTAATTATTCCCGTAAATTTTGGTCGTACTATATTCGATATCAAAAGCGAAAACCTAAATCCAATGCTAATGGTATCGGCTAAAGAAAATGTTAGTGTAGAACTCCTCCAAGACGAACTTAAAATGTTGATGCGTACAGTAAGGCGATTAAGCCCATTAGAAGAAGACGATTTTGCATTAAACAGAGCCAGTATGATATCGCAAGGCTTAGACCAAATATTCAATATAATAGATCTTGCCGGAATTATTATTGGTGGCTTTGCAATTTTAGTTGGAGGTTTTGGAATTGCTAATATAATGTTTGTATCAGTACGAGAAAGAACCAGAATGATTGGAATACAAAAAGCAATTGGAGCAAAAAAATATTTAATTTTAATTCAATTCCTTACCGAAGCTGTTGTTTTATGCTTGATTGGAGGTGCTGTTGGCTTATTGCTCGTATGGCTTGGAACTATCGCAATAGCAGGTAGCATTAAAGAAATGACTTTTGTACTTTCGGCAAAAAACATAGCCACCGGCTTATTAATTTCTGTTGCCATAGGAATTGTATCAGGATTTGCACCGGCTCGTTCTGCAGCTAATCTTGATCCTGTTGATGCCATGAATAAAGTATAACTTAAAATTACTTTGAAATAAGAACATCTTCGCTTAAGATTAATTAACTATTCTATAACATTTTACGTTAATATAGTTAGCTAAAACATTATATATTTACAAAAAAAAAACAATATGAAATCAATTTCTTTATCATTACTTATTTCAATTTTTATGTTTAGCAATTTATTTGCACAAGAATTAAAAGACATTAAATTACCTGAACCTCAAAAAACAGGAGGGAAACCTCTAATGGAGACCTTAGACCAAAGGCAAACAACAAGAGATTTCAACAATGAAGATTTCAGTTTACAAGAAATATCGAATTTGTTATGGGCTGCTTTTGGAGTAAATAGAGCCGATATTGGAAAACGCACAGCACCTTCGGCTCGAAATAGACAAGAAGTTGACATTTACATTGCCACAAAAACCGGCATCTATATTTACGATGCTTTTAGCAACAAACTAAAATTTATTAAAGATGGTGATTACCGTAAATATATGGGGAAACAAGACTTTGTTTCCAAAGCTCCAATAGTATTGATTTATATTGCAGATTACTCTAAACTAGGCAATGACTTATCGGATACACGAAAAGCCTTTTATACAGGTACAAGTGCCGGCTATATTAGTCAAAATGTTTATTTATTTGCTGCTTCTGAAGGTCTTGCAACTGTAGTACTTGGAGCAATAGACCACAACAAGATATCAGAACTTATAGGCTTAAGCAACAATCAAGTAGTGTTACTATCGCAAGCTATAGGATATAAAAACTAAAATTTTAATTTCTTCCATAAATCCCAAATAGCAATACCGGTACTTACACTCACATTTAATGAATGTTTAGTACCATTTTGAGGTATCTCTAAACAATAATGACATCTGTCAATAATGTCTTGATTTACTCCATGTACTTCGTTTCCAATTACTAAAGCACATTTTGATGCTTTTTGGGGGATAAAATCATTGAGCAAAATACTGCCCTTGGCTTGTTCTAAACAAAGTAATTGATAATTATTTTCGAGTAATAAGGTAATAGCATCATTAGTATTTTTAAAATATTGCCAAGGTACCGAATCGGTTGCTCCTAAGGCAGTTTTATGTATCTCACGATGTGGTGGAGTACCTGTAATTCCACACAGGAAGACTGCCTCAATTAAAAAAGCATCGGCAGTTCTAAAAACCGAACCTACATTATGCAAACTTCTAACATTATCTAATACAATTGTCAATTCAAATTTATCGGCTTTAGCATATTCATCAATACTTAGCCGTTGCATTTCCTCTATGCGTAATTTCCTAGTCATCTAATTACTAATCATTTAGCAAGCAATAAGCCAACCAAGCCATAACAGCAGGAGCTGTCTTTAAAGCTTCCTCATCCAAATCAAATTCAGCAGAATGTAAACTATTGTTTCCCAGTCCATTACCTGTAATTCCCATTCGGTAAAAAACAGAGGGAACCCTATGGCTAAAATAAGAAAAATCTTCGGCTGTCAATCTTAAATCCAAAGGGATAATCTTATCTTCGCCAAGTAAATCTTTTGTAAAACCAATTAAGGAATCGGTTAGTTTTTCGTTATTATGCAAATACGGATAACCGTTAACAATATTTGTTTCAACTTTACAATCATATTTTTTAGCACACTCCTCAGCTGTTTCTGCAATAATTGCTTTTGCTCTTTTTCTTTGATTTTCGCTAAAACATCTTAATGTACCATGAACTTCACTCAATTCGGGAACTACATTAACTGCTCCATTTGCTTCAATTTTACCAAAAGCAAGTATAGCTGGAATATCCTTAATCTGTATTTCATTGAATCTATTTTTTGCTTCAATTATAAACTCTGCTAGGGCCATCACAGTATCACTTCTTTCAGAAGGTATTGCGGCATGTCCTCCTTTACCTAAAAAATTTATATAAATTTCGTCGGTACTAGCCATATATTTTCCTGGCTTAAAACCATACACTCCTGTTGGGATACCTGGTTGCACATGCTGCCCAATCATAATTTTAATAGGATATCTCTCAAACAAACCGGCTTTTAATATTTCTTGTGCACCTCCCGGAAGCTTTTCTTCGGCATGCTGAAATATTAAAACTACATCGCCCATAAGTTCGTGTCGCATATCATTAATTATGCGTGCCGTTGTAAGTAAAGATGAAGTATGTGCATCGTGCCCACAAGCATGCATTACTCCATTATTAATTGATTTAAAACTAAAATCCGTTTTCTCTTGTATTGGCAATGCATCAATATCGGCACGCAATCCAATGATTTTATTGTGTACCTTACCTCTAATCAATGCTACAACACTGTTACAACAATACTTCTCTCCCACTACACCCATTTCCTTGAGCTGCGAAATTATATATTCGGATGTTTTAAACTCTTGAAAAGACAGTTCGGGATTTTTATGAATATGCCTCCGATTTTCAAGAGTTTTTTCAAAATAATTCTTTGCTAAATCAAGAATGATTTCTTTTGTCATAATATAAACAATTTTTTATTTCCCAAACAGCATTTTAATACCTAATAATATAATTAAAACAGCGAAAGATTTCTTCATAATATCAGTAGGTATTTTTATAGCCCATTTACTTCCTCAATACGAACCTACAATAAATGTAATAGCTAAAACAACAGCATAATTCAGATTAACATGTCCTGCTTTATAGTAATTAATAAAAGCTAAAATACCAATTGGGGCTAATAAAAAAGCTAAACTAGTACCTTGTGCTTCATGCTGTGTCATACCAAAAAAATATATAAGCATAGGTATTACCACAACACCTCCGCCTATTCCAAAGAAACCGGCAGCAATTCCTGCAACTATTCCAGTTAAAATCAAAATTACAATTTCTGATATATCCATATTATTAATATTAAAAATCTAAACTTAATGACAAATAAAAAATACTAGGCAATCTAACATTATTTTCGATTCCCCAAGCCCAATCGGCACGAATAAAATAACCAAAAAGCTTTGTTCGTAAACCAAAACCATAACCTGCTACAATTGGGTAATTGTTATTATCTATAATTACCACTACAGGATTATTCTCGTAAACATCATTTTGATATGCGTTTTCGCCACTAAAAGGGGTCCAACCGTTCCATGCCGAACCAATATCCATAAAACCAACAATTTGTAAATTCTTTAATATATCAGAATTTATTGGTCGATTAATGAAGTAACTTACTATGGGCCAACGTATTTCTGTATTTATCACAGCAAAGTTTGTCCCGTTTCTTATATTTTGCGAAAACCCTCTCATATTTGTAGCTACAGCCTGATACACGTAATTAGCCTCAGGATCAATACGCACAGAATTATCAAATGTAGGTATTTTATTACTTAGGTTAATCCAATTATCGATACCACCCAAATAATATATTAATTTACTTCTGCCAATAGAACCACTACCGGCAATACGTGCAGCAATTATTAAATTTCGATGTATTGGCTTATAAAATCTAAAATCTGCTCCTACTACATACAAATCCGATTCTTTGGCATCAATTTGTCGATAATACTCTCCAAAAATCTTAAATCGAATTCCATCGTAAATATTATCCATTAAAACACGCGAATTATCAAATACATACTCCATTTTAAGTCCTCCCCAATAATCAAAATTATTTGGTTCATTAAGACTTTGATAATCAAGCGACAAAAATGTTCGTTTATCGTTACGAGCCATAATAGTCCACTGTATAGCACTCACCTGATTAAAAGGGTATCGCATAATATACATTAACTCATGACTGTGTGTTTTAATATAATCGTATCCGTTGCTAGTGTTTAATGCTAATCTATGAAATATCAATTGTTTATTTAATCTCTTACTTAAATCTTCAACACCAATTAAATATTCGTTACTATCAAAGTTTCCTGCAAATCTAACGCCTCCGGTAATCCTGTAATTCTCGAATAAATCTTGTGCACCAAGCTTTAATAAAACATTAAACCCCGGATTAAAATAAAATGCCGAACCTGTAAATGGCTGATACGAAGAACTTAAGAAACCAAAATCGATCTGATTAACGACATAATTAGAATAAAATGTGGTAAAATATTTATTGATTCGAGGTTCAACAGGATATCCTGTACTATCAAACTCTTCGGGCTTCTTGTTAATTTCGGACAGAACCTGCGAACTAAACTGGTAGTTATTAATATCTATAATGCCTTCCTCTAATTCTGTATTTTTTATTTCTTTTTTAGCGGGTATCGGTTTAGGCAAGGTCTTAAGACTTTCTAAATGAACTTGCCTATAGGAACTTGGCTGACTATTCTTATACTCATCATCATTAAATTCGTTACTTAAAAACAAATTCTTGTCTTGATAAAAAAGTAAATCAATAGATTTTGTTGCATTGCCATTAATATCATAGTAATTAATATTTCTCGGATAGTTAGACAAAGGATTACTACGTGTAAAGTAACGATAATGAGTTGTAGTATCAACAAAACTTATGATACTATCATAAACTCCAACATATCTATTGTGAATACCATTTTCGTTACTTATAAAATAAAACCTATCTCGTGAAATTTGTTGAGGCTCAAATTCATCGATAAAAGGAGTTTCGGTAAGTCTTGTAATATTATTAGGATTATCAGGATTAATTACAAATAAATCACGATAATCTTGAGTAAGAATATTTACATTCCTTTTATCATTTAATAATGTATCGGTATCTCTATTCGAAGAAAAAATAATCCTATTAGTATTTCCTACAAATTCAGGGGAATAATCATCGGCAATATCTTTGGTTAAATTTATAAATGTACTTGCCGGGATATTATAAAGATAAATATCTGACATTCCATTAGCGAATCCACTCAAAACTAATTTAAGTCCATCAGCCGAATAGCTAAATGAATTAATTTTGTCAACCAATTTAATCTCCTTTTCGTTACGTTCTTTTGTGTTTATGTTGTATGTACAATACCATATTTCACTATTCTTTTCTATAATATATCCTAATAATTCACCCCCCGGATGCCATGCTATCAATGGATATGTATAATCGATTATTTGCTCTAACTTATGCTCTCTACGCAAAATAGTCTTTCGTTTATCTTTTTCATGGTCGTAAATTACAATTTTATATCTTCCCATAAAACTTTGAGCATAAGCTACATAATTCCCATCCGGACTTATAGCAGGTGAATAGTACTTCCAGTTTTTTCGTGTTTTGATTTTTGATTTGCTTTCAGAAATTTGGGTGCAAGTTTCATTATGTGGCAAATATATACTCTCATAATACCTAAGCCAATCGTAAGACAAAAGCTTTAAAGAAGTACCCAAAACATACAAAAACCCACTTTCTGCATTTTTTGTAATCCTCGTCATATACACTATAGTTGGTATAACCTGCTTGCCATAGGTTGATGCCACATAATTCCAAATACTTTGTCCTGCATAAACAGCATCTTCGCCAGTTAAATGATTAAACTCTTCAAATTGTCTCGATAATATGCCATCTCTAACTCTATCGTCTATTTCATAATCCCACGAATTTGCAACATAATTTATTAATCCATAATAATACCAATCGGGCAAAGATATTAAAGTGTTATTAGCTACTTTATTAGTAAATCCACTACCCCACAACATTTCATTTAAAACAACCTCGGTAATTGCAGCACTTATTTGCTCTTCTAATTTAAGTCTATCACCTTCGATATAAAGAAAAACTATATTATCAATAATTTTTGTAACCCCTCCAATATTATATTGTTCATCTCCTGTATTTAACCCAATATTACTCTGCCTGAATTCGCTTAAATTATTATAAACTACAAATATCAATCGTTGACTCAATTTGTAATCAAAAAATCGTTCTACTTCAGGTATCTTCTGATTAGCAATTTGTGCAGTAAGTTTAGCGATATCACTACCACCTAAATAAAAATAAGTATCAAAACCTGTAAACCTATAATAATACCACTCAAACTCACTATACTGAACACGATTTTTCCCAAAGTGCATTTGATGTCCGTTGTAAAACTGAGCAGAACTAATATTATAACACAAAACAAACCATGCAATAACCAGCATAAGTTTCTTTATATTAAGCATATATGTATTAATTTGCTTCAATTTTTTAATTTTGTGCTAAACTTTGCAAATTACAAATTAATTTAGGAGTTGACAAAACAAATATTATGAGGATAAAAATAATTTCGGGAGGGCAAACCGGTGTTGACAGAGCTGCACTAGATATTGCTAAAGATCTTAATATTAAAACAGATGGGTATTGCCCCAAAGGGCGATTAGCCGAAGACGGGATTATAGATCAAAAATATCAGCTTACCGAAACTAAAACTAGTTTTTACCAAGAAAGAACTAGAAAAAACATAAATATATCCGATGGTGTACTAATACTCTGCACAGATAACAAACTAATAGGTGGCACAGGTCTTTGCTTGAAATATGCAAAAAAGAAAAACAAAAAAATATTAATTATTGATTTAAACAATCATATCTATAACAATATCAATGACTTCCTTAAATGGGTAAAAACATATAACTTAAAAAATATAAATATCGCAGGAAATCGAGAAAGTAATAATCAAGGAATCTATCAAAAGACATATGAATTTTTAAAAGAATGCCTAAACCTAATTCATTAACATAGTGATCTTTACAAATCTTTTAAATAAAAATCAAGTACACAATAATATGCTTTTAGCGATTAGCATATTTTTTAGTTAAATTTGCATAATTAAATATTAAACATAATAATTGAAATGGGTATAAATAGTATTGTTACCAAAATATTTGGGTCTAAAGCAGATAGAGACCTAAAAGCAGTTCAGCCTTATGTAGATAAAGTCTTAGAAAAAGAACCGGAAATTATTGCATTAAGTAATGATGAATTAAGACAACGCTCTATTCTTCTTAAACAAAAAATTAAAGAGCATATAAAGCAAGACGAAGAAGAAATAATTTCACTAAAAACCAAAGCACAAGAATTAAACATCTATGAGCGTGAAGAGATTTATGCTCAAATAGATGTTTTAGAAAAAGACATAGATAAAAAACTTGAAGATTTTTTAGAAGAAATACTTCCAGAAGCATTTGCAATTGTTAAAGATACAGCACGACGATTTAAAGAAAATGAAGAGATTGTTGTTACGGCTCTTGATTTTGACAAAGAGCTTGCTCCAAACCATGATTTTGTTGACATTAAAGGAGATAAAGCAATATGGTACAATAAGTGGATAGCAGGCGGCAACGAAACTACATGGGATATGGTACATTACGATGTTCAAATCTTTGGAGGTATAGTATTACATCGTGGTGCAATTGCCGAGATGGCAACCGGCGAAGGTAAAACACTTGTAGCAACCCTACCTGTATTTTTAAATGCACTTACCGGCAGAGGAGTTCATATTGTTACCGTTAACGATTATCTCGCAAAAAGGGATGCCGAATGGATGGGTCCTATTTTTCAATTCCACGGACTATCTATCGACTGCATAGACAAACATCAACCCAACTCTCCCGAACGTAGAGCAGCCTATTTGTGTGATATTACTTACGGAACAAATAACGAATTTGGCTTCGATTATCTTCGCGACAACATGGCTATTAGCACCGAAGACTTAGTTCAACGCCGACATCATTACTCAATAGTTGATGAAGTTGACTCAGTTTTAATCGACGATGCACGTACACCTCTTATAATTTCGGGACCAACACCTAGAGGAGACGACCAACTATTTGAAGACTATAAACCTCAAGTTCAAAAACTTGTTACAGCTCAAAGAAACTTGATTACACAAATCTTTTCAGAAGCTAAAAAATTAATTTCCAACGGCAATGATAAAGATGGCGGATTTAAATTACTTCAAGCACATAAAGGACTACCCCGAAATAAACCATTAATAAAATTTCTTAGCGAAGAAGGTATGCGTGTACTTCTTCAAAAAACAGAAAACCAGTACATGGCAGAAAACTCTAAGCACATGCATCTGGTTACAGATGAACTCTTTTTTGTAATAGACGAAAAAAACAATTCTATTGAACTTACCGACAAAGGTATTGATTTATTAAGCGCAAACACCGAAGACAAGAACTTCTTTGTAATGCCCGATATAGGTAGTGTAATTGCCGAAATCGAGAAAGACACAAGCCTAGACGAACACAAAAAGTTAAAGAAAAAAGAAAACTTAATTAGAGATTATTCAATAAAAAGCGAAAGAGTACATACTGTTAATCAATTACTTAAAGCTTACACACTTTTCGAAAAAGATATAGAATATGTTGTAATCGAAAATAAAGTAAAAATAGTTGATGAGCAAACAGGCCGTATAATGGAAGGAAGAAGATATTCAGACGGACTACATCAAGCTATTGAGGCAAAAGAAAGTGTAAAAGTTGAAGCAGCGACCCAAACCTATGCAACTATTACCTTGCAGAACTATTTCAGAATGTACCATAAGCTTTCGGGTATGACAGGTACTGCAGAAACAGAAGCAGGTGAATTTTGGGACATTTACAAACTCGACGTTGTAGTTATTCCAACTAATCGACCAATTGTTAGGAACGACTTCGAGGATATGGTATATAAAACAAAACGCGAAAAGTATAATGCCGTAATTGGTAATATTTTAGATCTTGTAAATCAAGGAAGACCCGTTCTAGTAGGAACTACATCGGTTGAAATTTCAGAATTATTATCCAGAATGTTAAAATTAAAAGGCATTAAACACAATGTACTTAATGCAAAACTGCATAAAAAAGAAGCAGACATTGTAGCAGAAGCAGGGCGGTCAAAAACAGTTACAATTGCTACTAACATGGCAGGTAGAGGAACCGACATTAAACTAAGTAAAGAAGTAAAAGAAGCTGGCGGTTTAGCAATTGTAGGTACCGAAAGACACGATTCTCGTCGTGTTGACAGACAGTTAAGAGGTAGAGCAGGACGACAAGGAGACCCAGGTTCTTCGCAGTTCTTTGTATCACTCGAAGACGACTTAATGAGATTGTTCGGGTCTGATAGAATAGCTAAACTTATGGATAGAATGGGACTTAAAGAAGGCGAAGTTATTCAACATTCTATGATTTCAAAATCAATAGAACGAGCTCAGAAAAAAGTTGAAGAAAACAACTTCGGCATTCGTAAAAGACTACTAGAATACGACGACGTTATGAATGCTCAACGCACAGTTATATACAAAAAAAGACGACATGCCCTTGATGGAGAACGCTTAGGGGTAGATATCGCAAACAGTATGTACGACGTGTGCGTAAGTATTGTTGATGAATATTACGATATTCGCGACTACGAAGGGTTTAAAATAGAACTACTTAGACTACTAAGCATAGAACCTCCCTTAAGCGAAGATGATTTTATAAATACCTCACAAAACCAACTTATAGATGCTCTATATAACAAATTAATCGAAACCCATAAACTTAAAGTTGAAGTTATTGCAGAACAAGCCTATCCGGTTATTAAACAAGTTTACGAAAATAGTGCAGCAATTTATAAAAACATTGTAGTACCGGTTTCTGATGGACAAAAAACATTTAAAGTAGTTGTAAATCTCGAAAAGGCATACAATACACAAGGTAGAGAAATTGTAAACTCTTACGATAAAACTGTTGTGCTAGCAACAATAGATGAATCGTGGAAAGAGCATTTACGAGAAATGGACGATTTACGCCAATCGGTTCAAGCTGCATCTTACGAACAAAAAGACCCTTTACTTATTTATAAATTAGAATCTTTCAATTTATTTAAAACAATGCTCGACAGAGTAAATCGCTCCATAGTAAGCACTCTTATGAAAGGACATATTCCTATCGAAGACCCTAACCAAGTAAAAGAAGCCGAAAGAAGAAGAAAACTCGACATGAGCAATTTCAAGACCGGTAGAGCTGACATTGACAAACCTGGACAAAACAAACCCGAACAACAAAAACTACAACCAGTAAGAGTAGATAAAAAAGTTGGAAGAAACGACTTATGTCCTTGCGGTAGCGGTAAGAAATACAAACATTGCCATGGAGCTAAAGATTAAATTGGTAAAGTATTTGCTATGAGATTCAAAGTATTATAAAAGCTAAGTTTTTACTTAATAATTATAATACGTAAAAATGATATTAACAAAGATAGTTTGAAAGAATTATGTTAAAACTATTGTTTGAATATATACCTTAATTTTATTTTGTATATTTCGATAATGTATTTTTAGCATTATTTTAAAAAGTGATTATTAAATAATTACAAATATTATGAAAAAATTATTCGTCTTCCTGATAATAGCTGTAAATGTTTTTGGATTAAAAGCACAAGTTGAAGAAGAGTCGCTTAAAGATTCGGTAGCTGTTTATATCGACACTACTCAAATAATAATTCCATTAATCATTAATGTTGATTCTGTAACAGCAGTATCAGACACATCAAGCACTCTGGTTGTTGCAGAAAATCAAGAAGCTTACCTTGAATATAACGAAGGGATTAAACTCTTTCATAGTGATGAATATATTCTTGCATCAATTAAATTTACTAATGCTATTAAATACAAAACAGACTTTGAAGAAGCCTACTACAACAGAGGTGCTACATACTTACAATTAAAAGACTTCGACTTGGCATTGAACGATTTCGACTCTGTTCTTTTAATTAATCCAAAACGAAAGGCAGCTTATTATTATCGAGGTCTTATTCATTATAATACTAAGAATGACGCTAAAGCATATGAGGAATTTGATTTAGCAATCAAAAATGATTATATAAATGCCAATCTGTTTTATTTACAAGGTGTTATAAACTTTAAAAAAGAGGAATATTCTAAAGCTATCGAAAAGTTTTCGGAAGCAATTGAGCTCGAAAAAGATAATTATTTAGCTTACCACGACAGAGCATCTGCATATCGACTTCTTGACTCCTTGCAATTAGCTATTAACGATTACAATCAAGCAATTAAATTAAAACCTGACCAAGCTCAAGCTTATAATAATCGTGGTAGCATTTATCGTAAATTAAAAAAATATGATAAAGCAATCGCAGATTATACACAGGCTATTTCACTAAATAAAGATTATTGTTTAGCATACAACAACAGAGGAATTGCTTATTATGAAAATAAGGAATACGAAAAAGCCATTGAAGATTTTGAAAATGCTATAAATATTGATAAAGACTATGCTTTTGCATATAATAATATGGGACTATGTCAATATAAGTTAAAACAATACGACGAAGCTATAAAATCATATACTAAAGCAATTATAATTAATCCTGAATATGCATATCCATATCTACACAGGGGAAGTGCTAAAGAAATGAATAGAGACATATCGGGTGCTTGCCAAGACTGGCAAAAAGCTTTAGAATTAGGTATCGAAGAAGCAAAAGAGTATGTTTCAATTTGCAATGAATAAAAATATATTAAATATGAAAACGAAACAGTATATATTAATATGGTTAATCGTTTTATCCGGCTTTAATCTTAACGCACAGCAAAATGTAGAAATCAATAAGAAGGAATTTAAAAACCAGAAAACCGACTTTAAAGAAGCATGGAATGCTATAAAAGATGCCGACGGCTTATACGAACGTGGCGAAGGAGGAAGAAGAGCTGCAACTGATTTATATCTATATGCATACAGATATAACCAAAACAATGCTGAACTAAACTATAAAATTGGAGCATGCTACTTAGAAGGACTGTACAAAGCAAAAGCAATACAATATTTAAAAGATGCCTACAAACTGAAGCCAAATGTTGCCAACGACATACATTTTCTTTTAGGTGTAGCTTACCAATTAAATTATCAATTCGATACAGCAATCTATCATTACAATAAATATATAGATATTAAAAGAGTAAATAAAATTGATGATGATAATATATACAAAAACCCTGTTAAGAAAATTAACGAATGTAAATGGGGCAAACAATATGTAAATAATCCACAAAGAGTTTTCATAGATAACTTAGGACCTGGGGTTAACAGTAAATTTCCTGACTACGCACCGGTAATTTCAGCTGATGAGTCTTTACTAATTTTTACTTCACGAAGAGAAGAAACAACAGGCGGATTAATTGACGAACTCGATTTACATTATTTCGAAGATCTATATGTATCGTATAAAACTGATATGGGATGGAGTGCAGCCGAAAATCTTAAAGAACTAAATACTGACGATCATGATGCATCTGTAGCACTTTCTCCCGATGGACAATTACTATTTACATATAAAGGAGTACCTGACGGAACACTCTTTGTTAGCCACTTAAAAGGAGATAAGTGGTCGAAACCAAAAGAATTAAACAAAAACATAAATACTAAATTTCATGAAACTGCAACCAGCTTATCTCATGACGGCAAAAAACTATTCTTTGTAAGCAATAGAGAAGAAGATGGATTTAATAACTCAACAATTGGCGATAGAGATATCTTTGTAAGCGAACTCGACAAAAAAGGAAATTGGGATAAAGCAAAAAATATCGGAGATGTCATTAATACTAAATACGACGAACGTGGAGTATTTATACACCCGGACGGAAGAACTATGTATTTTAGCTCGAAAGGACACGAAACAATGGGCGGATTTGATATTTTTTATTCAGAATTAGACACCAGTGGCAATTGGAGCAAACCCGTAAATGTAGGTTACCCAATAAATACTCCCGACGACGATGTGTTTTTTACTGTTGCCGGAAATGCCAGATATGCTTATTATAGCAGTGCCAAAGAAGATGGTTTTGGATACCAAGATATTTATAGAATCACTTTTTTAGGTCCCGAAAAACTTATGGTTGCCGGTGCCGAAGATAAT
Source organism: Bacteroidales bacterium (assembly GCA_028702675.1). Classification (GTDB taxonomy): domain Bacteria; phylum Bacteroidota; class Bacteroidia; order Bacteroidales; family ML635J-15; genus JAQVOJ01. The sequence continues at coordinate 14,316 of JAQVOJ010000028.1, read as the reverse complement.
CTATTAGCAGGTAGCGAAATAGCTGTTGAGCAAAAAATTGAAACAACAGACACAGTAAAAATCAGAAAAGTGAGATTAACAATACTTAAAGGAACAATTACAGACGCTATTAGCGAAGAACCAATTGAAGCCGAAATCGAAATTGTTGACAACGAAAAAGATGAAATAATAAACACTTTAAATTCTAATAGTAAAACAGGTAAATATCTTGTTAGCCTACCATCAGGGAAAAACTATGGTATTGCTGTAAAAGCAGAAGATTACCTCTTCTATAGCGAGAATATTAACATCCCGTTTAGTGCTTCATATCAAGAAGTTATAAAAGATATAGTATTAAGCAAAGTATCAGTAGGATCAAAAATTATTCTTAAAAATATTTTCTTCGACTACGACAAAGCAAGCATTAAACCTGAATCGTATCCTGAGCTAAACCGACTTGTTAAACTATTAGAAGCATATCCAAATATGCAAATTGAAATCGGCGGTCATACCGACAGCCATGGTAGTTTGGCATACAACACAAGTTTATCAGAAAACCGAGCTAAATCAGTAGTTGATTATTTAATAGAGAAAGGAATTAGTAAAACACGTCTCGAATACAAAGGATATGCATTTACACAACCTATTGCCGACAACGATACAGACGAAGGCAGGCAACAAAATCGCCGTGTTGAATTTAAAGTTTTAAGTATAAAATAAAACAGATAATAATATGCTTTACAAAAAACTAACAATTATTCTATTAATGATTTTTTCTATTTCATGTTTTGCACAACAAGATGTGAAGTTTAAATCCTCTAATTTTCCAAACCAAAAATCGCAAGTAAAAACTGCTAAACGACAAATAAAATCAGGCGATTATTCAATGTCGCAAAATAATTATTCAGAAGCTTTAAACTTTTATCTTAAAGCAAATGATTTTAATCCGAATAATTCTGAATTGAATTACAAAATAGGTTATTGTTATTACTATTCGCTCGAAAAATATTCTTGTCTTAAATATTTTGAAAAAGCCTATCAACTCGACAAAAAAGTTGATAGCGACATTGAATATTATCTAGCACGAGGATATCATCTTAATTATTTTTTCGATGATGCAATTAAATACTATAAAAAATATTTGCAAGAAAACATATCTAGCGATAAAACTGATGAAGTAAATTTGTTAATTAAGCATTGTAAAAATGGTGCCGAATTAATAAAAGATTCTATTCATGTTGAAATTATTAATGTAGGAGATGCTATTAATTCACAATTTAAAGAATATCGACCTCTTATTACAGCAGACGGCTCGCAAATGATTTTTACAAGCAGACGAAAAGGGACAACCGGCGGTAAAATAGATTTAAACGATGGTGAATATTACGAAGATGTATATATATCAGAGCATACCGAATATGGATGGACAAGAGCTAAAAGTATAGGAAGACCTATTAATACTCCCGAACACGATGCTGTTGTTGGTATTTCTCCCGATGGACAAAAACTATTTATCTATAAAGATGTTAACGGCGGAGATATTTATGAAAGTGAACTCAGAGGGAGTAGATATTCTCGCCCATCCGATATTTCACCAAACGTAAATTCAAAATACCACGAATCAAATGCATGTATTTCTCCTGATGGTAAAACACTATATTTTGTAAGTGATAATACTGAAAACTCTGTAGGAGGCAGAGATATTTTCTATTCTACACTTGATGACAATGGGAATTGGAGCAAACCGATTAATATTGGCAAACCAATAAATACTGAGTATGACGAAGAAGGAGTTTTTATTCACCCTGATGGCAGAACATTATATTTTAGTTCTAAAGGGCACAAAACTATGGGAGGTTACGATATTTTTAAATCTGTAAAAGATAAAAATGGAATATGGCCCGATCCTGTAAACATTGGATACCCAATTAACACTCCCGGAGACGATGTGTTTTTTATTATTTCGGCAAGTGGGAAAACAGGATACTACTCTAGCTTTAGAGCAAATGGACATGGTCTTTACGACATTTATGAAATCAGATACGCTCAAGAAGAAGAAGACCAAATATCGGAATCTAAAGAAAATAAAGTATATGTAACCTTACTGAAAGGTACAATCAAAGATTCACATACATTAAGTGCACTCGAAGCTGATATAGAAATTATTGATAACGAAAAAAATGAAGTAGTTGCAAGTTTTATCTCAAATAGTTCAACAGGAAAATATTTAGTTAGTCTCCCATCAGGTAAAAATTATGGAATATCTGTTTCTAAAGATGGATATTTATTCCATTCCGAAAACTTCAACCTGCCCGATACTGCTGAATATCAAGAAGTAACATTAGATATTTTTCTACAAAGGATTGAAGTAGGCACAAAAGTAGTACTTAAAAACATTTTCTTCGACTACGACAAATCATCTCTTAGACAAGAAAGTACAGCCGAACTTGATCGGGTAGTTTCAATTCTGGAAAAAGAGCCAAGCCTCAAAATTGAAATTAGCGGACATACCGATAATAAAGGCTCCAGAGATTATAACTTAAATCTTTCAAGAAACAGAGCAAAAACTGTTGTTGAATATCTTATAAAAAAAGGAATAAGCAGCGAAAGACTTGAATATAAAGGCTATGCATTTGACGAACCTATAGCCGACAACAATACAGAAGAAGGTCGCCAATTAAATAGACGAGTTGAATTTAAGATACTTAGCAAATAGAATAAGTGTTAATATTTGTTAATTATCGAAATTTATTATGATTCGCAATCCAATTTTTAGTAATTTGCCACATAATTACTAAATGAAATCTATAAACTTAATAATAGAGAATTTAAGAATTGCTATATCAGCAATTAGTTCTAACAGACTTAGAACAGTACTTACTATACTAATTATCGCAATAGGAATAATGGCACTTGTTGGCATCCTAACAGCAGTTGACTCTATAAAAAATACCATTAGCAGCGAATTTGTAGGAATGGGAGCAAATACATTTTCAATTTTAAAAAAACGAACTTACGTTCAAGGTCAAGAAACCAACAAAAGAAAAACAGCAATAAAAAATATCAGCTTCGAAGATGCCCGAAACTTTAAAAAAAATTACGATTTTCCTGCCTGGGTATCTGTTTCTGTTGATGGTACTTGGGGAGCAACTGTTAAATATAAATCCGAAAAAACTAACCCTAATATTTATGTTATGGGCGTTGACGAAGATTATATGCAAACATCGGGTTACGAAATTTTACACGGGCGTAACTTTATTGAAAACGAAATAATAAGCGGCAATAATGTAGTAATATTGGGAAACGACATAGTAAAATCAGTTTTTTCAAAAAACGAAAACCCCATTGATAAATATGTAAGCATTGGTAATGCAAAATACAGAGTAATTGGAGTTTTAAAACCTAAAGGTACGAGTTTTGGCGGCGATGGTGATAAATTTTGTATGCTTCCGCTTAATAATGCCAGACAAACATTTCCATCTTCAAGTTTTTCTTACGAAATAAACATAAAACCTTACGAACCAGAATTATTAGCAAGCGCAATTAGCGAAGCCGAAGGAGTGTTCCGAAGTGTTCGTAAGCTTACGGTTTACGACGAAAACGACTTTAGAATAAGCAAGAGTGATAATATGGCGAATATGCTCATCGATAATATTAGTGTAGTAACTATTGGAGCAACCATAATTGGACTAATTACTTTGCTAGGAGCTACCATAGGTTTAATGAATATTATGTTAGTTTCGGTATCAGAACGCACTCGCGAAATCGGTATCAGAAAAGCAATAGGAGCTAAACCATCAACAATAAAACAACAGTTTTTATTAGAATCAATTTTTATTGGTCAATTGGGAGGGGTATTAGGAATAGTTTTAGGAATAATTGCAGGGAATTTTGTGTCATTTGCAACAAAAGCTCCATTTTATGTGCCATGGTTATGGATTATTTTGGGAGTTGTTCTATGTTTCCTCGTAGGCATAATCTCCGGCTATTTCCCTGCTGTCAAAGCCTCTAAGCTCGACCCAATCATTGCTTTACACTACGAATAAGGGTTTAGAAATTAAGCTGTTTGCAATAATTTTTTCTTTTTACAGTTTTGTTTTAAAAGTATATCTTTGCACAATGAATAAAAATGTCTATAAATATTTGTGGTTATTGCTACTTGTACCTTTGATGTGGTCGTGTTCAGAGTATCAGAAATTGCTGAAAAGCGATAATTACGATCTCAAGCTCGAAAAAGCAAAAGAGTACTATGAAGAAGAAGACTACTATAGAGCGATGTCGTTGCTAGAAGAATTAAGAAGTATATACAGAGGCAGTAACGAAGCCGAAGAGATAACGTACTTACTCGGACACTGCCACTATGCTCAAAGAGAATATACTTTGGCAGCCTATTATTTTAAAACATTTGCTGCTAGCTATCCTTTTAGCGATAAAGCAGAAGATGCAAACTTTACTGCTGCAAACTGTTTTTATTTAATTGCCCCTTCGTCTAGTCTCGACCAAACTTACACAAGACGTGGAATTGATGAATTACAATTATTTATCGAAAACTATCCGGAATCAGAATATAGAGATTCGGCAAATAAACTTATTGATAATTTGCATAATAGATTAGTTGAAAAAGCATACAATAACTCAGTACTCTATTATAAAATAGGTAATTATAAAGCTGCTATTACAGCACTGAAAAACGTTTTAATTGAATACCCCGACACAAAATATCGTGAAAAAATATTTTATTATATACTTAAATCTTCATTTGATTTAGCAGAAAAAAGTATAGAAAACAAAAAGAAAGAAAGATACGAATCAACAATTCAAGAGTATTATACATTAATTGATAATTATCCCGAAAGTGAATATATAAAAGAAGCAGAGAAAATTTATTCGGAATCAGTAAAAAACTTAAATAATAATAAATAAAATGGATTTAAAAAAAGCAAAAGGAGCACCCAGCACAATTACTCGCAATATGAGCGAGTTAATAACAAAAGTAGATAATATCTACGAAGCTGTAGTAATTTGTTCTAAGCGAGCCAATCAAATTAGTATAGAATTAAAAATAGAACTAACAGAGAAACTTGCAGAATTTGCTTCATATAGCGATAATCTTGAGGAGGTTTTTGAAAATCGTGAACAAATAGAAGTTTCTAAATTTTACGAAAGACTTCCGAAACCTGTATTAATCTCGCTTGAAGAATTTCTATCAGATGAATTATATTATAAATTAGAAAAACCGGAAGAGCAAGAAAATAATGCTTAACGGTAAAAAAATAATAATAGGAATTACCGGCGGAATAGCTGCCTATAAATCAGCTGTATTAGTTCGCTTATTGGTTAAAGAAGGCGCAGAAGTAAAAGTAATAATGACAAAAACTGCAAAAGAGTTTATAACTCCTCTTACAATGGCAACTTTAAGCAAAAATCCTATTATGGTAGATTTTTATGATCCCGAAAACGGAGATTGGAATAGTCATGTGGAAATGGGTTTATGGGCAGATGCAATGCTTATAGCTCCGGCAACTGCAAATACCATAGGAAAAATGGCAAATGCTATTGCCGACAACCTGCTTGTAACAACATATCTTAGCTCAAAATGCCCTGTATTTATTGCACCGGCAATGGATAGAGATATGTATGCACATCCGGCAAATCGTAAAAATCTTAATACATTGCAAGCATACGGCAACATAATAATTGAACCTGCAAGTGGAGAATTAGCCAGCGGACTTGAGGGTAAAGGCAGAATGGAAGAACCGGAAAACATTGTAAATAAAATTAAAGAATATTTTAATACAAAAGCAATACTTAAAGGCTTGCGATTCTTAGTAACAGCAGGTCCTACATACGAAAAGCTTGATCCTGTAAGATTTATCGGAAATTACTCCTCTGGTAAAATGGGCTTTGCTATTGCCGAAGACTTAGCCTCTAAAGGTGCAGATGTTATTCTTATTAGCGGCCCAACACATTTAGATAAATACTCCGAAAATATTGAATTAATAAGAGTAAATACAGCCGAAGAAATGTTTAAAGCTTGCATGAGTTTTTATCCTGCATGCACCGGAGCTATTATGAGTGCAGCTGTTGCAGATTTTAAACCCTCATCTACTTCAAGTAATAAAGTAAAAAGCAATACTAATTTGCAAATTGAACTAAAACCAACCAAAGATATAGCTGCCGAATTGGGTAAAATAAAACAAAAACAACAATATTTAGTTGGATTTGCATTAGAAACCGATGACGAACAAAACAACGCAATAAAGAAACTAAAGAAAAAAAATCTTGACTTTATTGTATTAAATTCATTAAAAGACGAAGGAGCAGGTTTCAATACTGATACTAATAAAATTACAATTATAGACAAAAACAGTAACGAAAATAAATACGATTTAAAACCCAAAAGGCTTGTCGCAATTGATATTGTAAATAAGCTTTTAGAAACGATGAAAATTTAAAAGCATTAAGCTATGAAATATATTTTCAGCATTATTTTTACACTCTTGCTTACCTCAAGTTTGATTTCGGCTCAAGAAATAGATGCACGAATTCAGGTTTCTGCTTCAAGAATACAAGGAACCAGCAATCAGCAACTCTTCCAAAACATGCAACAATCTCTCTATGAGTTTATTAACAACACAAACTGGACAAAACATGTTTATGATAAAGACGAAAGAATTGAATGTAATTTTGTAATAACACTTACCGAACAAGTTTCTACCGATGAGTTTAAAGGTTCTTTACAAATTCAAGCGAGCCGCCCTGTATATGGCACTTCGTATCAAACTCAACTAATCAACCACGTTGATAATGATTTTCATTTTAGATATGTAGAATTTGAACCATTAGAATTCAACCCAAACACCCACACCAATAACCTTACTTCGGTAATTGCTTTTTGGGCTTATGTAATTATAGGCTACGACTACGATTCTTTTGGCAATAGAGCAGGCACAGAATATTTTCAAATAGCAGAAAAAATAATTCAGAACGCACAAAATGCACCCGAACAAGGATGGAAAGCTTTTGAAAATTTGAAAAATAGATATTGGCTAATCGAAAATCTATTAAATGAGCAATTCTCTCCTATGAGAGATTTCATGTATATTTATCACAGACAAGGCATGGATAAAATGGCAGACAAACCGGCAGAAGCAAGACTACAAATCGAGGAAGCTTTAGAACAATTAAAAATAGTACACAGGCGAAAACCCGGCTCATTATTAATGACAATTACAACAACAGCAAAGGGAGATGAAATTGTAGAAATTTTTAAAGAAGGTTTTCCCGACGAACGCACAAGAGTTTATAATATAATGAAAGAAATTGATCCGGCAAACACTTCAAAATATGATAAAATGATGAAAGGACCTGAGGAGCAATAGAGATGTTATTAAACCTCTATATAAAAAACTACTTACTTATTGAGGAACTCCTTATTGATTTTAAGGATGGGCTTACTACTATAACCGGTGAAACGGGAGCCGGCAAATCGATAATATTAGGTGCATTAGGACTTATTTTAGGAGAAAGAACAAATACAAAAACTCTACTAAACGAAAATCACAAATGTATTGTAGAAGGAGTTTTCAATCTTAAAAACTACCATCTAAAAGATTTATTTGAAGAAAACAATTTAGATTACGACAATAATTGCATCATTCGTAGAGAAATAAGCCCTAATGGAAAATCTAGAGCCTTTGTTAACGACACACCTTGCAGTTTAACTCTATTAAAAGAATTAACTCAAAAATTAGTCGATCTGCACTCACAATTTGCTAACTCTTTGGTTGCAAACGAAAGCTTTAGAATAAACTTAATCGATTCTTTCTCAGGAAATACAAAAATTTATAATCAATATTTAACACAATTCCATAAATATAGAAACCTAAAAAAAGAGATCAAGAATTTGCAAGAAGAACTTGATATAGCAATTAAAGATATTGACTATTATAAATTTCAATCAAACCAAATAGAGCAAGCCAAACTTGATAATGAAAATGAACTTGAAGAGCTTGAACATGAATTAACAATTCTTGAAAATGCTGAAGATATAAAACTTACCTTGAATGAAACATATACAATTTTAGATGAAGACGAAAATGGTGTAATCCAATTATTAAAACAAGCTCGAAACAAATTAGAAAAAGCTGGTAAGCACAGTAATGAAATAAACGAATTGTCAGAAAGAATTGATTCTGTAGTAATTGAACTTCGCGACATTACTAATTGTACCGACACCATCAACTCATCTATTGACATTGATCCAAAACGTCAGGAACTAGTATCAGAAAGATTAGATTTGATTAATAATTTATTAAATAAATTCAGGCTATCAAGTATTGTAGAATTAAAGCAAATCTACCACGAGTTTTTGGGTAAAATTGGCAATACTGACAAATTAGAAAAAGAGCTTGAAGCCAAAATTGCAGAGCTAAATAAATTAAAAATTGAATTATTAACTACTGCCAAAGAATTAAGCAAAAATCGGAAACTAAATATTATTGATATAGAAAATTCAATAATTAATAAACTCGATAAGTTAGGAATGCCGGATGTAAGATTTACACTTAATCTAACAACTAATTCTGAACCTTCAATATATGGATTAGATAGTATTTCGTTTATGTTCGCGGCGAGCAAAAACCTCCCTCTACAAGAAGTACACAATGCAGCATCAGGAGGTGAGTTATCAAGAATTATGCTATGCTTAAAATCCTTAATTGATATTACAGAAGCTGTTCCTACATTAATATTTGATGAGATTGATACAGGAGTTTCAGGAGAAATTGCCGACAGTATGGGCAAAATAATGCAACAGATGAGTAATAAACAACAAATTATAAGTATCACTCATTTACCACAAGTTGCAGCCAGAGGAATAAACCATTACAAAGTTTATAAGCAAAATAACGACAAAGGCTCAATTACAAAAATGAAATTATTATCTAAAGATGAAAGAGTAAACGAAATTGCATCAATGCTAAGTGGCGAAAAAATTACAGACACAGCTATTAGCAATGCAAAAAGTCTTTTAGATATGGCTTTACAGTTTTAAATTCAATCCGAGATTAAAGCTAAGTATATTTGCTCTGGAATTTACATGGGTTAGTCTTGTAAGTCCAAATTCGTAATTAACATCAAAGCTAAAAATCCAAATATTAAAACCTCCACCAATATTTAATCCTACAATAGCCTTTCTACAATCATCGATATCCAAACCAAAGGGATTATCTTGAATTTTGGTTAGAAAACTAAAACTAGGACCGGAATAAATTCTAATATTTAAGATTTTCATACCAAAATATACAGGTACTCTAACCATATTAAAATCAACATTTCCTTGAATTGTTTCTGACGAAATCTCATCGATTCCAATCATTTGGTTACCCTGACGTGAGTAAAATACACCAGGTTGTGCATAAACATTACTATTATTTCTTACATAAAAGCCAATCTGATAACCGGTACGAAATCTTAAATCATCAGATTGTGGTTCGTCAACAAATTTTGAAAAATTAACACCTCCTTGAGGCATGAAAACAAATTTTTTAATCTTTTGACTGGTTTCTTCTTGTGCATGCACAATTGTAATAAAAAAGGCAAATAAACTTAACAATAAAAGCTTGTTTAAAATTTTTGTAGTGGATAAACTATTCATTTTAATATTAATTTTTATGATATAATCATGGATTTTGAACCATTAAACTATTCCCTGAAATCTCATCAGCTGGTATTTTAAATATTGGATCATTACTATTCCATGCAACACCATTGCGTAAAGGCATTTGCAATCGTTTCAAATTATGATATCTATCGCCTTCGAAACACAGTTCCTTTCTACGTTCTTCTCTAACTTTACCAAGAAATTCATTAAGAGCAACTGTTTCGGGAACAAAATTATCGCCCATAGCTCTCTGTTTCAATGCATTATAGCTTTCGTAAGCATCGGCAAGATTTCCTCCGTTAGCTAACAAATTTGCTTCTGCTCTTATCAGGTGCATTTCGGCTAATCTTATGATGACTCTATTCAAAGGCTGACTAACGCCACTGATAATAGCCTGATCGTATTTTTTAATATAATACAAAACATAAAATTTGTTGATTAATGCACGCCTTAAATCATTTTCATCATACAAAGAATATAATTCTGAAACCGTTTGAAACAATGGATTTTTACTTCGTGAGTAATTATCAATCAAAGAATTACTATTATCTGTTTCAATATTTACAAGTTGAAATATTACTTCGGGAGATAGTTGATTTCCACTAAGCTTGAAAACATTTTCCGGATTTTCGTCAAGCTCATATATTTGGCTGGAAATAACTTCGTTGGCATAATATGCAGCATTAGCATAATCTCCAATTTGGAAATAAACTCGTGCAAGATATGCATTTGCAGCCATTGCCGAAGCCCACTGGCTCGAAGAAACCAAACCGCCCATATTCATTAAACTTATAGCCTCCGATAAATCCTGAATAATATTTTCATAAACATCTTCTACGGTATTTCTTGCCATATCTAATTCTTCGTAATCTTTTGTTGGGGCTGTTCTATAAGGTATTCCTAATTGCACATTAGAGCCTTTTTGATTAACATCGTAAGGCAGGGCAAAAAACCTTACAAGCTCAAAATGACAAATTGCCCTAATAAAGAGAGCTTCACCCTTCATTCTGTCTTTATTGGCATTGAACTCAGCATCGTAAACATCTCCACTATCAATTGCATCAATTACATAATTACTTCTATTTATACAAGAGTAAGCAGTACTCCAAAAGCAAGCTATTTCACCAATTTGCGGAGATGTAATCATATTATAAATTTCGTATTTCCCGAATTTATTAAGTCGTTGATCGTTTCCAATTATTGCATCATCAGCTAATAAGTCGGCATATATAACCAAATTTCCACCCAACACACAACCTGATTGCAATCCGTCATAGGCTCCGTTAAGAATAAGTTGAATATCTCTTGTACTTGAAATTGCTTCCTGATTAGGAATACGGTCGTTATGCTCAGTTTCCAGAATTTTTTCGCAAGAACTCATGCTTATCAAAGCCAATATAAATAAAGGTAAAATTATATTTTTCATCTTATTTTGTTTTGTAATATGTCTGTAAAAATAATCTAACATTACTTCAATTAAATAGTTATTAAAAGCTAAGTTGAACTCCAAATATTATTGATTTCGATTGTGGTGTAGCAAACGAGGGTGCCGCAAACGATACATTACTGTCGGGATTAGAAGGGTTTAGATTTCTGAGGACTTCAGGATCCCAACCAGGATAATTTGTTAATGTCCAAAGATTTGTTCCCGACACATATATTCTTAAACGTGAAATATTAAGTTTGCTACAAATATTTTTAGGAAAAGAGTATCCAAAAGAAATATTTTTCAATCTCAAAAATGAAGCCTCATACAACCATCGAGTAGAATTTACATAATTGTCGTATTGATTCAAACCCGGCACATCAGTATCAGTATTATAAGGCGACCAATAATCTAGGATTTCGGTTCGCTGAGCTAAATCGCTCCAATCGCCAATTTGTCGTTTTGCCTGGTCATCGTATATTGTATTCCCGTATTGATAAGAGAACAAAAAGCTAAAATCAAAACCTTTATAATTAATAGTATTAGTAATCCCTCCTACCACAATTGGGAATGGTCTTCCGAAAGGTTTACGATTATCTCCATAAAAATCGCCTGTAGGATTTTCATAAGTCATTAAATTTCCGTTAATATCATAATACAGTTCAGTACCGGCTTCTACGTCATACTTAACAGGTTGCCCCGAATTATCCAAAACAGGAGTTCCGTCAGTATTGTAACGTATTAAAGTTCCATCTTCTGATTGCACTCCGGCCCATTCTACAAGATATGCAATACCAACAGGATAACCAACAACAACTCTGGCATCACCTCCCAAACCATTATCAAAAGCATCGGGAGGAAGGCCGTTTAGGTCAGTAACTTCGTTATGATTCCAAGCAATATTAAAGTTAGTTGTCCATTTAAAATCTCCCTGAATATTATGACTTGTAATATCAAACTCAATTCCATAATTAGATAAAGAACCTACATTTTGCCATATTTTATCATATCCCGACGAAGAAGGTATTGTAACCTGCAGCAGGAGATCACTACTTTGTTTATTATAATATGTTAAGCTTCCTGATAAGCGATTATTAAAAAATCCGTAATCAACATTAATATCCAGCATAATAGATTTTTCCCACCCCAACAATTCGTTTGGCAAGGTGCTAGGAATAATTGCAGAATTTCCGTTGTATCCACCTGTTGGCGAGAAAAAACCAAGATGAGCATAATCATCAATATTAGCATTTCCTGTAAGCCCGTAACTTGCACGAAGTTTTAAGAAGCTTACAAACTCTGTATTTTGCATAAAATCCTCTTCAGTAATAATCCAACCTGCCGAAATAGCCGGAAACCAACCATATCTATTTTGAGCTCCAAATCTGGAAGAGCCATCAGTACGGATACTAAAACCGGCTAAATACTTTTCATACAATTTATAGTTTGCTCTAAAGAAAAATGAATTAAAAGCGTATGAAGTTTCGTAACCATAACCACTCATATTAGATGGATCAACACTTCCGGGATTTGTTAAATTATCGCTTGGAAAATCCCAACCATTCAAACCTACCCCTTTAGTATGTGCACGTTGATATGAGTGCCCTAAAGTAATATCTATTATATTATGTTCGCCAATATTCTCACTATAAGTAAAATAGTTATTTGTTGTATAGTTAAAAACGCTTGTACGGCGATCCCAGGCAGATGAAACGGAGCCTGTATCTTCAATATTTCTAAAACTAAATTCGTCTTCGTTAAGGCTCATAAAATCAACACCTAACTCTGATCTAAAACTCAGATTATCAAGAATATTATACTCAAAATAAACTCCGCTTATACTGCGAAAAGTTTTTGCTGTAAATGTCCAGTTTTCGAGTTGCCATAGCGGATTATTATATGGATCGTAGTATGTACCGTCGTCATTATAAATCGGCAAATAAGGCAAACGCTGCTGTGCAAGTCCCAAACCACCCGCATCTCCTGTTGGTACACGTTTATTAGTGCTATAATTTATAGACATATTTGCTCCTATATTCACTTTATCGCTAGCTTTATTATCAACATTTATTCTACCACTAATGCGCTCGTATTCGTTTCCTACAATAAACCCTTCTTGATCGGTATAAGTCATCCCCATATAGAAAGTAGTTTTTTCGCTTCCTCCCGATGCAGACACATTAGCCTCTTGAATAAATCCTTGTTGTAAAACCTGATCGAGCCAATCAGTACCTCCGGCAGCTGCAATACTGTCAGCCATTCCACGAGTTATAGCTAGCCCTGTGGTGGGTTGGTATATTACATAATCGTCATTTTCGGGTTGATTACCTGCAAAAACTGCTGCAGAATCTCTTAAAGCCAAATGTTGCTCTGCATTTAATAAATCAATTCGATTAGTTTCGGTAACAACACCTCCATAATAATTTACATTAAACTTTGTTTTTCCTGCCTTACCCTTTTTTGTAGTAATAAGCACAACACCGTTAGCTCCTCTACTTCCGTAAATAGAAGCAGCAGCAGCATCTTTTAATATCTGTATCGATTCAATATCATTAGGATTTATATCGCTTAAAGCATTGAACCCTGCTCCCATGTTACCGGGACTAAAATCTCCGTCGGTTACAGGGATTCCATCAATTACATAAAGCGGTTGACTACCGGCAGATATAGAATTTGTACCTCTTACTTTTACGTTTATTGATGAACCTGCAAGCCCGTTTGAAGTAGTAACCTGAACACCTGCAGCTCTACCTTGCATAGCCGACTCTAAACTTGGCAACACATCGTCTCCAATGTCATCAGTATTGATACTGCTTATTGCTCCTGTAACATCACGTTTCTGCCTCCTACCGTAACCAATTACAACAACATCATCGAGTGTAACAGCATCAGCTTTTAGTTCAATGTTTACAGTTGTAGTTTCTCCGGCTACAATATCAACTACAATTTCCTGAGTTTGCATACCAATAAACGAAAATTCAACAGTTTGCTGCCCCGAAGGTAATTTTAACGAATATTTTCCGTCAAAATCTGTTATAGTACCATTGTTTGTTCCTTTCTGAACCACATTTGTTCCATACATTGGCATACCACTTTCGTCCAGAACAGTTCCTACAAGAGTTCCTTGTTGTGCCAAAGCAGAATAACTCATAAACATCGTTACAATGGCAAATAAATAGAAATACAAAGTTTTCATAAAAAGCCTATTTAATTTCTGTCAGGTAAAGTTAATAAATAATTTTATTGT
>JAQVOJ010000110.1 GCA_028702675.1 Bacteroidales bacterium | reverse complement strand
AACGGAGAAATAGTTTTAAAAGAATACATGGAAGCTATGGACAAATTATATGACTGCGAAGGCTGGAACCATTTAGAATAAAACATTTATATTTAACTAATTAGCTTTTTTTGCAATGTTTTCTATTAGAGAATTTGCAATGTTTTCAAAACATATGGCAACCATATTGTAAATTCTGAGGGTGTTTTCTCTAAATTATCTATTAAAGTTTCTTTTGATATCCATTTATACTCACAAACTTCTGTTGGATTAGGCTTTGGAGTACCTGACCACTTCCCAACAAAAACATGATCTATTTCGTTTTCAATCAATCCGTTGTCAAACTCAGCTTTATAATGAAATTTCCCAGCAAATTCTAATAAACAATCAAAACCCATTTCGAATACAAGTCTTTTGTGCAAAACCTCATCCCAAATTTCACCTTCTGCTAAATGACTGCAACAAGTATTTGTCCATAGTCCAGGAGAATGATACTTTTCAAAAGCTCTTTTTTGAACTAAAATTTCGTTACTATTATTAAAAACCACTATTGAAAATGCACGATGTAAAATGCCGGATTTATGAACTTCAAGTTTTTCGTTAAATCCTATTACCTCATCATTTTCATTAACTACTGCAATATGTTCCATTAAAATTCATTTTTCTTTAAATAATTTTTCATAAGTTCCAAATATCTATTTCTAGCCTCGCTGTGCGAAATTATTTCTGACAAACCGTTATTACCATTCCATTTTTTTACATACTCTCCCATGGGATCAAATCTTTCTTGCTGCCTATATGGGTTAAAAACTCTAAAATAAGGGACAGCATCACATCCTGTACCTGCTGCCCACTGCCATCCGCCATTATTACTTGCAAGCTCATAATCAATAAGTTTTTGGGCAAAGTACGATTCTCCCCAACGCCAGTCTATAATCAAGTGTTTTGTAAGAAAGCTTGCAGTTATCATTCTAGTTCTGTTGTGCATCCAACCGGTTTGGTTTAACTGGTGCATAGCTGCATCTACAATACAGTAACCTGTTTCTCCTCTACACCATTTTTCAAATTCTTCTTCATTATTTCTCCATGGAAGAAATTCAAATTTCGATTTGAAAGATTTATCCACTACTTGCGGGAAATACCAAAGTATCATTTGATAAAACTCTCTCCATATCAATTCATTAAGATATACATCACTTAGGATTAAGGCTTTAACAACAAGTTTTCGAATACTTATTGTTCCAAATCGTAAATGAACAGACAAACGTGAAGTACCATCAATAGCCGGTAGGTTGCGAGTAAACTCATATTTACGGATAAGTTCATCATTTATTACTTGTGGCGGATATGTTTGAGCGACAAACTTAAAGCCAATGCTTTCTAAACTTATAAGCTTAGGATTAGCTTTAAACTTATATAGATTTTCTAATAAATCTTGAGAATTATAATCCATCAAATCATCTACCGACAATATAGACTTCCATTTTTTGCTGTACGGGGTAAATACGGTATATGGTGTACCATCATTTTTTAAAACTTCTTCAGGATTAAACACTACATGGTCTTTATAGCAATTCCAATCGACACTTTTTTCTTTTGCAAAAGCCATTATTGCATTATTTCGTTTTACAGCATAAGGTTCGTAATCCTCATTACAAAATATTTCAGAAACATCATAATCTGAACAAATATTCGGGATAAGCTTTTCAGGATATCCATATCTTACTATTAAACCGGAACCATGTTTTAACAGAACCTTGTGCAGCTCAATAATGTGAGCATAAATAAAATTTACTCTGGTATCATATGAATTATCTAGTAAGTCAAGAATATTTTTATCAAAAATGAATAAGCAAACAACTTGTTTTCCCGAATTTAGTGCATGAAACAATCCTGTATTATCGTTTATTCGCAAATCTCGACGAAACCAAAACAAACTTTTCATTTATTCGATTGATTTTTTGTAAATATAGCAAATACTATATTAACTTTCAAGGCTACTAATTTCTTGTTGCCAAAGTTCCCATGCCTTGTCTGCTTGTTCGTATAGCATGGCAAGTCCATTTTTTACCTGCGCCCCCATTGCTTCACATTTCTCTAAATAGAGAGTTTTTTCCGGATTGTAAACCAAATCTATACAAATATGCTTATCATTAATATGCTCGTAAGGAATATCGGGGCAAATGCCATGATTTGGAAACATACCTACTGGAGTTGCATTAATAATTAACTGTGTTCTAACTATTAAATGTTTGTTAAGGTCTCTGTAATAAATCTGGTTGCCATTATTAGGAAATCGTGAAACAAATTTAGATTCAATATTTTTGCTGTCTAATACGGATTTTATGGTTTTAGCAGAACCGCCCGAACCTAAGATAATCGCAGTTTTAACTTCTGATAAATCAAATTCGTTTAATGTTTTTTCAATCCCAAATACATCGGTATTATAACCGTTAAGAGAAACTTTGTCAGCATCTCGTTTAATTATAACAGTATTTACAACACCAGTTTTAATAACCTGCTTATCAACATTATTCATATAAGGGATTACAGCTTCTTTGTATGGAGTTGTAACATTTAACCCAATTAATCGATTATGACTTTTTATTAAATTAGTAAGTTTTGATAAATCTGTTAATGGGAAAGTATGGTATTTGAAATTAGTTAACCCAAGTGTTTCAAATTTACTATTAAAATAATTCTCAGAATAAGAATGTCCGAGCGGATAACCAATTAACCCAAATTCACGTATGTTATTCATCATTTTGTTTTTTAGATGCAAAATATTCCATAGCCCAAATACTTGCCATTCCGGCGAGTATTATTGCAATAGCAATGAATAATTCACTATTCATCTCCGGCATAAACCATTTGTAAGCTACCACTTTAGTTTTATCGCCAAAACTTTCGACAATAGTTTCTTTCCATGGCCACAAAATACCGAGAGAACCTAAAATAAACCCTGACAACAAACCTATAGTTTGGTCTCGAAATTTTTTAAACACCCATGATAATAAGTAAGAAAAACCAAGTATGCCTGCCCCTGCACCAATAATTGTAGGGATTAAAATTTCTAATCTAAATTTGTTGATAGCATCAATCATAATCAACTGATAATTACCCATTAAGATTAAAACAAATGAACCGGATAAACCAGGCAATATCATACTACAAGCAGCAATTGCTCCACAAATTAAAACATACCATAAGGCTTCGTTCTCGCTTGCAGGAGTTAAAATGGAAATACCTATTGCAGCAATAGTACCAAATACAAAGCTAACTATACTAGATAAACTCCACTTATTTATTTGCTTAGCTACAAAATATACAGATGCCAAAACCAATCCAAAAAAGAAAGCCCAAATATAAACCGGATAATACTCAAATAAATACTCAAACAACTTGGCAATACTAATAATAGCAATACCGACCCCCAGAAACACAAAAAACAAGAAATTCAAATCAACATGTTTTGCAAAAGAACGAAACTGAGCTTTAAAAATATACTTTAATGCCTGAAGATTAAAAGACTTTATGGCATTAATCAACCTTTCGAATATTCCTGTAATTAATGCTATTGTACCTCCCGAAACACCAGGTATTACATTTGCAACACCCATTGCAATCCCTTTAAGACTAAGAATGATATTATTTTTAAAACTTGACTTCATAAATTATTAAGCATTATAAAAGTTCGGCGAAAATACTTAAATAAAATTAAAACCTAAAGAATAATATTTATAGCAGCAATGAATAGCATAATTTTATCTCAAACTTAAGGTATAACTAAAAAAAATAGACAAGACCTACTCTCTTAGACTTATAAGCTATATTTGCAAAATACAAACAATTAGTAAACTATGGCATATTTCGTTACTATTCTTACCATATCAGCCTTATTATATGTTTTAGGAGATTTCTTTAAAAACAATTTTTTAAGATATACATTTAAACCTTTAAGCACTGTAATAATAATTTTATATACAGTTTTTCAATATCCTGAAGTTTCTGAATTATACAAGTATTTAATTATTGCCGCATTAATTTTTTCATTGGCTGGTGATATTTTCATTATGTTGCCTCATGATAAATTTGTTCAGGGTATAGCAGCGTTTTTTATAGCCCACATGCTATTTATTTTAGCCTTTGTAACCGATATTGGGTTAAGTTTTAATTGGATTTGGCTAATTCCATTACTAATTTATGCCATAATATTTCTAAAACTCATTTTACCAAAAACAGGAAAACTTAAAATACCGGTACTAGTTTACACTATTGTTATTGTATCATTCCTCTGGCAAGCTATTGGTCGTAATGGCATTGCTATGTCAGATAGTAGCAAATACGCATTGTTTGGGGCTATTTTATTTGTTGCTTCCGATTCGATTTTAGCTTATACAAGATTTTTTAAAGAATACAAAATATCATCATTTTTGATACATTCAACTTACTGGGCGGCTTTGTTTTGTCTATCATTATCGGTATAGCGAAAAATTAACATGTTTTTTTTGAGTTATTCAATATCTAAGATTAAATCAGCCCCTAACTTATAAAAATTAAATCCTATTTTTGCAAATTGATAAGAACAGCTTTAAAAGCTAATACTTTTGTACATAAGTTTATTTAGGATGATACCATTCGAAGAATTGAGAAATATTATTAAAGGAGAAGTTTTTACCGATTCGTTACATAAAAACATGTATGCTACTGATGCTTCCGCTTATCGTGAAATTCCACAAGCAGTAGTTTTTCCAAAAGATTTTGAAGATATTAAATCTTGTATAGAGTTTGCAAATCAATACAAAACCACAATCATACCCCGTGCAGCCGGCACTTCATTAGCCGGACAGGTAGTAGGTAAGGGTATTGTAATTGATATTACCCGCAATTTCAATAAAATATTAGAAATAAATCCTGAAGAAAAATGGGTAAGAGTTCAACCGGGAGTTATTCTTGACGAACTAAATATGGAACTTGCCAAATATGGATTGTTTTTTGGTCCCGAAACATCTACTTCAAGCCGATGTATGATTGCAGGGATGGTTGGGAATAACTCTTGTGGTGCTCATTCTTTAATTTATGGAAGTACGCGAGATCACACTTTAGAATTAAAATGTATTTTGAGCGATGGCAGCAATGCTAGTTTTAAAGCTTTAAGGAAAAATGAGTTTGAAGAAAAATTAAAACTACAAAATCTGGAAGGAGATATTTATCGCTTTTTGTTTGCAAAACTTTCTGATCCTATTTTGCAAAACGAGATTGACAAACAATATCCTGACCCAAGAGTAAAACGAAGAAATACTGGTTATGCTCTAGATCTATTACTAAATACAGAACTATTTGACAAATCATCAGAGAAATTTAATATCTGTAAACTGCTTGCGGGTTCTGAAGGCACACTTGCTTTTACTACAGAAATTAAGCTTAATCTTGTAAACCTACCTCCTAAAAACAAAGCCCTTGTCTGTGTTCATACCCGTACACTTACCGAAGTATTTAAAGCTAACTTAATTGCCTTAAAACATAACCCGACAGCTGTAGAGCTAATGGACAAAACCGTAATGGATCTTACTAAAGAAAACATTACACAACAACGTAATCGCTTTTTTGTAGAAGGCGATCCGGAAGCTATATTAATTGTAGAGTTTGCAAATAATAATATTGAAGCATTAAATCATGGCATCGAGGCGATGATTGCAGAAATGCGATCACTTTCTTATGGATATTCTTACCCTGTTGTTACAGGACCAGATATTTCAAAAGTTTGGGCATTACGCAAAGCCGGATTAGGAGTTTTGTCTAATATGGTTGGAGATTATAAACCTGTACCCGTAACCGAAGATACAGCAGTAGCTCCTGAAGTTCTTCCCGAATATATGGACGATTTTGCTAATTTGATGAAAAAACTTAGCTTAGAATGTGTGTATTATGCACATATAGGTACAGGCGAACTTCATCTTCGCCCTATTATGAACCTAAAAGACCCCAAACATGTAGAATTATTCAGAACTGTAGCTCTTGAAACAGCCAAACTTGTTAAAAAACACCGGGGCTCGCTTAGTGGAGAGCATGGCGATGGTAGATTACGTGGCGAATTTATTCCACTTATGTTAGGCGATACAATTTACAATCTTTTCAAAGAACTTAAAAACACATGGGATCCAAATAGTGTTTTCAATGCAAACAAGATTGTTGATACACCGCCAATGAACAGTAATTTGAGATATGTTCCAGGAAAAGATACTCGTGAGATAAATACAATATTTGATTTTTCTAAAACAGGAGGCTTCTTAAGAACAGCCGAAAAATGTAATGGCTCTGCCGATTGCCGCAAAAGTCATGTTATTGGAGGCACTCTATGCCCAAGTTTTCAGGTTACAAGAGATGAGAAAAATCTTACCCGCGCCAGAGCCAATATGTTGCGTGAAATTATTACCAACAACGAAAAACAAAATCCTTTCGACAGCAAAGAACTATACGAAATTCTTGACTTATGTTTGGTATGTAAAGCCTGTAAATCGGAATGTCCATCGGGGGTAGATGTAGCCAAAATGAAAATGGAATTTCTTCAGCATTACTACGATGCACACGGGATTCCCTTACGCAGTAGAGCAATTGCATACTTACCTCGTGTGCATAAAATTGGTTCAGCTTTTTCGGGGATTATGAACTTTTTTATGAAAAATAAAATGAGTTCGGGTATTGTAAAGAAACTCATTCGCTTTGCTCCGCAACGAAATTTCCCTTTAATGCAGAAAATTAGCTTAAATAAATGGATTAAAAGAAACTCTGAAATATTAAACCCTGAAAAACCAATTAAAACAATATATCTATTTAATGACGAATTTTCAAATTTCCTCGACTCTAATGTTGGAATTGCCGCTATATTGTTTTTCAATAAGCTGGGTTACAAAGTTATAGTTCCACATACTAAGGAAAGTGCCCGAACATGGTTAAGCAAAGGTTTGATAAGAACTGCACAAAAAATCATTAATCGAAATATTGATACTTTAAAAGACAAAGTTTCCGAAAATAGTCCGCTTATTGGTCTTGAACCCTCTGCAATTTTAGGATTCCGCGACGAATATCCCGACTTAGCATATCCCGAAAATAAAGAAGCAGCTCTAAAATTATCAAAAAATGCTTATATGTTCGAAGAGTTTGTCGAGAAAGAGTTTAAATCCGGCAATATTAAATCAGAAATGTTTACAGACAAAGAATGTAAGTTATTATTTCATGGACATTGCCAACAAAAAGCAATTGCTACTACCGAATGTACAAAAACTGTACTCTCAATACCCAAAAATTACAACGCCGGAGAAATACCCAGTGGCTGTTGTGGAATGGCTGGTTCGTTTGGTTACGAAAAAGAGCATTATAAAATATCTATGGACATCGGCGAAATGGTTTTGTTTCCGGCTATACGCAAAGCCGACAAAAAGACTATTATTGTTGCCGGTGGCACATCCTGCCGTTGCCAAATTAAAGACGGAACAGGTGTTGATGCCTTGCACCCTGCAGAGGTTTTGTATGATGCTTTAATCTTAAATAACAAATAACATTCAAATTACAAATAACAAATAACAAACAGGCTCCGTCCTTGCGAACTCGCATCGAAAGCTTTCGAGAGTGAGTGAAGCAAACTGTATTTGAACAAATTGTAATAGTTAAAAATTAAAAAAATTAACTGTTGGTAGGTACTTAGCAGAATACTTCCCATTCGTGCCTCATGCTCGTATTGACGTAAATGGGATTCAAATTACAAATTACAATTAAATCACAAATAGCAAATCACAAGCACGAAAGCTTTCGGGAACAAAGGTTTTCAAA
>JAQVOJ010000027.1 GCA_028702675.1 Bacteroidales bacterium | reverse complement strand
TTAATAAGTCAAACAATAACAAATTTAAAACAAATTTACTTTACAACTGCGTTCGGGTCGTTATAATGAATATTTGGCCAGTCAGCATATCCTCCTTTATAATCATCTAAGAATATTCCTAACCAATCACCAGTAGCAGGACCAGAAATAGACATATCGCCATTAGTATCACCTTTTCGAGTATCATCTTTAATTGAGGTAAAATGCACTCCGGTACCTTGATAATTTTCCATTACCGACTCTCCACCAATCAAATTTAATCGGCTCCCTTCTACGAATTTTATTACAACATTATCTCCTAAAACTAAAGAACTCCCTTCAAAAATTTGCAAGTCGAAAGAGGTAATAACAAATGCGACCTCATCCTCTTGCCAATAAGTATTACTTCCAATATTTCCGCTTACAAAAATACCATTCATAGTATTACCATTTCCCGACTTGTAGAAAGAATTAGAATTATCCATATCAATTTCTGAAAAAATTGTAAGAGGCAATTCATTGTTATAGAACAAATTATTCCTAATTATCGTACTATTAGCAGCATCGCTTGCATCTAATACACCAATATAATAGCCAGAAGAATATCCTCCTGTATTATATGCAAAAACACAGTGTTCTATTGTTGCCGAAGCACCAGCACTTAACTTTAAACTTGGAGTTGTTGCTACTCCACCGTAATAGAACTCGCAATATTTAAAAACAGAACCGGTTTTACCGTTTAAATCTATTGTACCCCAATTACCTTTAGATGGTGTTGTTGCATTACCATCATCATTAGTATCATCTCCTCTTGCATCATCTTTATATGATGTAAAAATAATACTCTTTTCAGTAGTTCCTTCTGCCAAAATTTTGCCCCCATCTCCTAAAGTTATATATGCAAAATCTGAAGGGAACTTTACAATAACACCTGGCTCTAACACTAATTCTGCCTCAACGTAAAAATCAGTTTTATTTATTACATAAACATTACCTTCTGTCCATGTTGTATTTGTTGTAATATCAGAATTTACAGTAATTATTTCGAATACGCTTGCAGGCGGTTCAATAGGTTCATTGCAAGAAGAAAAGAAAAGTGCTGTTAAAAATAAACATACAATAATTAAATAGTAAGATGGTTTCATAATTCAAAATTTAAACATTCGTTATTTTGCAAAATTCTACTTTACAAAAATAATACCTAAATCTAAATGAATTTAATTTATACCATAAAAACATAGAAAAATCTTTTATTAACAATGTTATTCTTGTTGTAAATGCTTGATTCTTACAAAAAATAAATATTTTTTTTCATATGTATTGTTAAAAACAAAAAAACCTCTACCTTTGCAGTCCAATTTTGAAATGTGATTTGTAATTAAAATGTTGTTATATGCCAACAATACAACAATTAGTTCGTAAAGGACGTCGAAGTATGATTGATAAAAGCAAGTCTCCTGCTTTGGATTCATGTCCGCAAAGGAGAGGTGTATGTACAAGAGTTTATACCACAACACCAAAGAAACCAAACTCCGCTATGCGTAAAGTAGCCAGAGTAAGGTTAACTAATGGTAAAGAGGTAAATGCTTATATACCAGGAGAAGGACATAATTTGCAAGAACACTCAATAGTGTTGGTACGTGGTGGAAGAGTAAAAGACCTTCCCGGGGTACGTTACCATGTTGTTAGAGGTGCTCTTGATACTGCCGGAGTAGAAGACAGAACTCAACGCAGGTCCAAATACGGAACTAAAAGACCAAAAACTAAGAAGTAATAATATTATTAAGGTATGAGAAAGTCAAAACCTAAGAAGAGAGTATTGCTTCCCGATCCTAAGTATAACGATACAAGAGTAACTCGTTTCGTTAATGATATGATGTGGCAAGGGAAAAAATCCGTGTCTTTTCAAATTTTTTATGATGCTTTAGATATTGTTGAGAAAAAAATGAAAGATTCAGAAGAATCTCCTCTTGACATCTGGCGTAAAGCTCTTGAAAATATAACTCCTGCCGTTGAGGTAAAAAGCCGTAGAATAGGTGGAGCAACATTTCAAGTGCCGATGGAAATAAGAGAAGACCGTAAAATATCTGTCAGTCATAAATGGTTGATCGGGTTTGCACGCAAACGCTCAGGCAGAAGCATGTCAGAAAAGCTTGCTGCCGAAATAATAGCTGCTTTCAATAACGAAGGTTCAGCTATTAAGAAAAAAGAAGATACACATCGTATGGCTGAGTCAAATAAAGCTTTTTCTCACTTCAGATTTTAATTTGCAGTATGAGTGTTGATCTTGTAAATATTAGAAATATTGGAATAATGGCACATATCGACGCCGGTAAAACTACAACTACCGAGCGCATATTATATTATACCGGTATTAACTACAAGATTGGCGAAGTACATGATGGGAATGCCACAATGGACTGGATGCAGCAAGAGCAAGAAAGAGGAATAACAATAACTTCGGCTGCTACAACTACATTCTGGAAGAATAACGATAATAATTATACAATTAATATTATCGACACTCCAGGACATGTGGATTTTACCGTTGAAGTCGAACGATCATTAAGAATTCTTGATGGAGCTGTTGCTGTGTTTTGTGCTGTTGGTGGTGTTGAACCGCAAAGCGAAACAGTTTGGAGACAAGCAGACAGATATAAAGTACCTAGAATTGCATTCGTGAATAAAATGGATAGAGCCGGTGCCGACTTCATTAATGTTGTAAATCAAATCGAAGACAAGCTAGGAGCAAATCCAATTCCAATTCAACTACCAATAGGTGAAGAAGAAAATTTCTCAGGAATAGTTGATCTTATTTATAATAGAGCCATAATATGGGAAGATGATGACAGCCTTGGCTTAAATTATAAGTATTGCGACATCCCCAAAGAAATGCAAGAAGAAGTGTTCGAAATGAGAGAAAATCTTATAGACAAGGTTATGAGTTTTGCCGACGACGCAATACTGGAACGCTTCCTTGAAAACAGAAAGTCAATAACTGAATTAGAATTTATTAGTGTAATTCGCAAAGCTGTAATTAGAAGACAAATTGTACCTGTATTATGTGGTTCTGCCTTTAAAAATAAAGGAATTCAACCACTCTTGGATGCAATTTGCCAGTATTTACCTGCACCAATAGACGTAGAAGCAATTGATGGAATTAATCCAAAAAATGAAGATAAAATATCGAGACACCCTGATGTAAACGAACCAATGTCTGCAATGTGTTTCAAAATTAGTTCAGATTCATTTGTTGGTAAATTAGCATATATTCGCGTTTATAGTGGCGGGTTCAAATCTGGCACTATGATATACAATCAACGTACTGACAAGAAAGAACGTGTATCTCGAATTTTTAGGATGCACTCCAATAAACAAACTCAAATTGAAGAAGTTAATGCAGGTGATATTTGTGCAATAGTAGGTTTTAAAGATATTAAGACAGGCGATACATTATGCGATCCGAATAAACCTATACTACTCGACACAATGCAATTCCCTGAACCTGTAATTTCTGTAGCTATAGAACCAGAAACACAAGCCGACCTTGAAAAGTTAAGCATAGCACTAACTAAGATACAAGAAGAAGACCCAACATTTGTAGTAAAATACGATGAACAATCAGGACAAACTCTAATAAACGGAATGGGTGAACTCCATTTGGAGATTATAACCGACCGATTAATCAGAGAATATGGACTAAAAATAAATCAAGGAACACCTAGAGTTAATTATAAAGAAGTTATTGCAGAATCAATAACACATCACGAAGTATTCAGCAAACAAACCGGAGGTAAAGGGAAATTTGCAGACATAACATTAATCTTTAGTCCTGCTGACGACGATCAAAAAACCGGCTTAGAGTTTATCAATTCTATTAAAGGAGGTTCAATTCCAAAAGAATATATTCCAGCTATAGAAAAAGGTCTTAAAGAAGCTATGAGTAATGGTCCAATAGCAAACTACCCTGTAAACAGCCTTAAAGCAGAACTTATTGATGGTGCATATCATAGTGTTGACTCAGATGCATTATCATTTGAAATTGCTGCACGAAAAGCATTTGCCGAAGCTTCAAAAAAAGTAAAAGCAACAATACTTGAACCTATAATGAAAGTTGAAGTAGTAAGTCCCGAAGAATATATGGGAGACTTAGTTGCAGATTTAAATAGAAGAAGAGCAAGTATCGAAGGTATGGACTCAAGAGGAAATGCAAGGGTTGTAAAAGCTCTAGTACCAATGGCAGAACAATTTGGCTATGTAACTGCCTTGCGTACAATATCTTCGGGTAGAGCAACATCAAGCATGGAATTTTCACATTATTCAAAAGTTCCTGCCGAAATTCAAGAAGAATTAGTCAATGTAAGTAAATATATTTTTTAATATTTATTAATAATATGAGCCAGAAAATTAGAATAAAACTAAAATCGTATGACCACAATCTTGCAGATAAATCAGCTGAAAAGATTGTAAAAACTGTAAAAACAACAGGTGCAGTAGTTAGCGGGCCTATCCCTTTACCTACACACAAAAGAATATTTACAGTAAACCGTTCCACTTTCGTGAATAAAAAATCGAGAGAACAGTTTGAGTTAAGCTCACACAAAAGACTTCTCGATATATACAGCACAACGGCAAAAACTATTGATGCATTAATGAAATTAGAATTGCCAAGCGGTGTTGAAGTTGAGATAAAAGTTTGATAACAAATAAATAATTAAAGAAATGCAAGGTATTATTGGTAAAAAACTAGGTATGACTTCCATATTCAGTGCCGAGGGGAAAAACATCCCATGCACTGTTGTTGAAGCAGGTCCTTGTGTAGTAACTCAAATCCGCACTTTAGAAAAAGACGGATATGAGGCTGTACAATTGGCTTACGACGATAAAAAGGAAAAGCATACAACCAAACCAGAAGCTGGACACTTTGCCAAAACTAAAACTACACCAAAGAAAAAAATTGTAGAATTTAGAGATTTTGGACAAGCAAAAGTAAATGGAGAGTACAAAGAAGTACAACCAGGCGACACAATTTCAGTTGAAATATTTATCGAAGGAGAATGGTGCGATGTTTCAGGCAAAAGCAAAGGTAAAGGCTTTCAAGGAGTAGTAAAACGTCATGGTTTTTCAGGTGTAAACGACCAAACACACGGGCAGCACAATCGTAATAGAGCTCCTGGTTCACTTGGTGCTTCATCTTATCCATCACGAGTATTCAAAGGAATGCGTATGGGCGGACACGACGGCGACAAAACCGTTAAGATGATAAGTTTAAGAGTTTTAAAAGTTATTCCCGAAAGCAACCTTTTACTAATTAAAGGTTCGGTTCCGGGTCCTAAAGGTTCATATTTAATTATAGAAAGATAATGAAAACATCAGTATATAATAAAGACGGAAAAGAAACCGGCAAAGACATTGAGCTGAAAGACTCTATCTTTGGTATAGAACCCAACGACCACGCTATTTATCTTGATTGTAAGCAATATATGGCCAATCGTCGTCAAGGTACTCACAAAGCAAAAGAGCGTAGCGAAGTTGCCGGCAGTACTCGTAAAATAAAACGTCAAAAGGGTACTGGAACAGCTCGTTTTGGAGATATTAAAAATCCACTATTTAGAGGCGGAGGACGTGTATTTGGCCCTCAACCTAGAGACTACTCGTTTAAACTAAATAAAAAAGTTAAGCGACTTGCTCGTAAATCAGCACTTTCTTATAAAGCTTCAGAATCTAATATTTTGATTGTTGATAATTTAAATTATGACCAAATCAAAACTAAGAATATCATAAGTCTTAGAACAAATTTTAAAGTTGAAAATAAAAAAGTGCTTTTAGTTGTGAATGAATCAAATAAAAATATATATTTGTCATCTCGAAATTTGAAGAACGTCAAGACCATAAGCGCCTCTAATTTAAATACTTATGATATTGTGTGGGCTTCAAAAATCATATTTGAGCAAGATTCAATTGACGTTTTAGAGAAAATTTTTGAATAAAATAGACCGAAAATGGAAATTTTAAAAAAGCCAATAATCACTGAAAAAATGAATGCCTTAGGCGAAAAGGCTAACCGTTATGGTTTTATAGTTGATAAAAAAGCCAATAAGTTACAAATTCGCCAAGCAGTTGAAGAGTTATATGGAGTAACAGTGTCTTCGGTTAACACCATGCGTTATGGCGGTAAAATAAGAAGCCGTTTTACAAAATCAGGTGTTATTAAGGGAAAAACAGCAGCTTTTAAAAAAGCCGTTGTAACCTTAGCAGAGGGAGAAGTAATCGATTTTTATAGCAATATTTAATTTATATCATGGCTGTAAGAAAATTAAAACCGGTAACAGCAGGTCAACGACACAAAACAATTGGAGTATTTGATGATATTACTACAAATACCCCCGAAAAGTCGTTGTTAGAAACCGTTAAAAGAACTGGCGGAAGAAATAATCAAGGACGTATGACTATGCGTTATATTGGCGGTGGTCATAAAAGAAGGTATCGTATAATCGACTTTAAAAGGGATAAAGATAATATGAAAGCCACAGTAAAAACTATTGAATACGATCCAAATCGTACGGCTCGTATAGCATTAGTTGCTTATCAAGATGGCGAAAAAAGATATATTATTGCTCCCACAGGATTAAAAGTTGGTCAAAATATCGAAAGCGGAAAAGGCGTACCTCCTGAAATAGGAAATACTTTATTTTTATCTGATATACCTTTAGGAACAGTAATTCATAATATTGAAATGCGTCCCGGACAGGGAGCTGTATTATCAAGAAGTGCAGGTTCTTATTGTCAGATTACTTCAAGAGAAGGAAAGTATGCAATTATTAAATTACCATCAGGAGAATTTCGCAAAGTATTAGTTACATGTAAAGCTACAATAGGAAGTGTTTCTAATTCTGACCATGCTCTAGAACGCTCCGGTAAAGCAGGTCGTTCAAGATGGTTAGGTCGCAGACCAAGAACACGTGGTGTTGTAATGAATCCTGTTGATCACCCAATGGGTGGTGGCGAAGGTAGAGCATCTGGAGGAAATCCACGCTCAAGAAAAGGTTTACTTGCAAAAGGTTATAAAACCCGTAACAAAAAGAAACCTTCAGATAAATTAATTGTTGAAAGACGTAAAAAATAATTGAGTTAAAATGAGTAGATCACTTAAAAAAGGACCTTTTATCAATTTCAAGCTAGAAAAAAAAGTTTTAGCTATGAATGATTCAGGTAAAAAGACAGTTATTAAAACATGGGCACGTGCTTCGATGATTTCTCCGGATTTTGTTGGACACACAATTGCTGTTCATAATGGCAACAAATTTATTCCTGTGTATGTAACCGAAAATATGGTAGGACATAAATTAGGAGAATTTGCTCCTACTCGTACTTTCAGAGGTCATGGTGGTAAAAAGAATAAATAAAATTAAATTATTCTAACAGATTAATTATGGGTGCACGTAAACGAAATAGAGCAGAGCGTAATAAACAAGAAAAGCAAAAGATTAGTTTTGCTGTTCTGAAAAATTGTCCTTCTTCGCCACGTAAAATGCGATTGGTAGCAGATATCATTAGAGGTGAAGATGTTAACAAAGCTTTAGATATTCTTAAGTATTCGTCAAAAGCCGCAGCAGGCGACATGGAAAAACTTCTTATGTCTGCAATTGCTAATTGGCAGTTAAAAAACGAAGGAGTAAGGATGGAAGAAGCAGAACTTTTTGTTAAAGAAGTTAGTGTTGACGGTGGAAGAGTACTTAAAAGAGTACAACCTGCTCCACAAGGTAGAGCGTATAGAATAAGAAAACGCTCAAACCATGTTACTATAGTTGTTGAAGCAAAAAATTCACAAGCCGAAAGTAACATAGAAGAAGTTGTTGAAGCTGAAAATGAAAATTAAAGTTATATAAATGGGACAGAAAGTAAATCCAATAGGTAACCGCTTAGGTATTATAAAAGGATGGGACTCAAACTGGTACGGTGGCAATAAATATGCCGACAAACTTGATGAAGACACAAAAATACGTAGATATTTAAACATCAGGCTTGCTAAAGCTAGTGTTTCGTCAATTATTATTGAGCGCTCGCTCAAAATGATTACCATTACCATTAAAACAGCCCGCCCTGGTATTATAATTGGTAGAGGAGGACAAGAGGTTGACCAACTAAAAGAAGAATTAAAAAAATTAAGCGGCAAAGAAGTTCAAATTAATATATTTGAAATTAAACGCCCCGAATTAGATGCTACCCTTGTCGCAAATAATGTTGCCAGACAAATCGAAGGTAAAATCGCTTACCGTCGTGCCGTAAAAATGGCAATAGCTTCAACAATGCGAATGGGTGCCGAAGGCATTAAAATTCAAGTTTCAGGAAGATTAAATGGTGCAGAAATGGCTCGTTCCGAAATGTATAAAGAAGGTAGAACACCTTTACATACATTACGTGCCGATATTGATTATGCATTAGCCGAAGCCTTAACAAAAACAGGATTAATTGGTGTTAAAGTTTGGATTTGTAGAGGCGAAATCTACGGAAAAAGAGATTTGGCTCCGGTATTAAATACCGAAAAGAAAAATCAACGCCGTCCTGGTAAAAAGAGAAGATAATATTTAATAAGATTGAATTAAAGATATACAGCAATGTTACAACCGAAAAAAGTAAAATTTAGGAGATCCCAAAAAGGCCGCATGAAAGGCGATGCCCAAAGAGGTAATCAAATTGCATTTGGCTCATTTGCGATCAAAGCCTTAGAATCTTCGTGGCTTACAGGTCGCCAGCTTGAAGCTGCAAGGGTTGCTGTTACCCGTAAAATGCAACGTCAGGGTCAAATATGGATTAGAGTATTCCCTGACAAGCCAATTACAAAAAAACCGGCTGAGGTACGTATGGGTAAAGGTAAAGGAGCTCCCGAAGGTTTTGTAGCTCCGGTTACTCCCGGAAGAATTCTTTTTGAAGCAGAAGGAGTACCTATTGAGTTAGCACGAGAAGCTTTACGTTTAGCAGCTCAAAAATTACCTATCAAAACTAAATTTGTGGTAAGAAGAGATTATGATTATAATGAATAATTTGTTGATAGATGAAAAATACAGAAATTAAAGAATTTACAGATAAAGAACTACTTGAACGTATAGAAGAAGAGCAAAGCATGCTTTCTCGTTTAAAAATGAATCATGTAGTATCCCCTTTAGATAACCCACATAAAATAACTTATGTGAGAAGGAATATTGCTAAGCTAAAGACTGAGCTTCGCCATCGTGAATTAAATAATCAGGAATAAACCATTGCAATTAATTGATATATGGAAAATAGAAATTTAAGAAAAGAACGTATTGGGGTTGTAGTTAGCAATAAGATGGAGAAATCTATCGTAGTTGCTGTAAAACGCAAAGAAAAACACCCCAAATATGGAAAGTTTGTAAATAAAACTAAAAAATTCGTAGCTCACGATAACGAAAATATTTGTGATATAGGAGATTTAGTACGCATTATGGAAACGCGTCCTCTTAGTAAAAACAAGTGTTGGCGATTAGTTGAAATTGTTGAAAAAGTTAAATAATTATGATACAACAGGAATCAAGGCTAAATGTAGCCGACAATAGTGGTGCAAAAGAGGTTCTATGTATTCGAGTACTTGGAGGAACAGGAAGAAAGTATGCATCTATTGGTGACAAAATAGTTGTTACCGTAAAAAGTGCTTTACCTGGTGGTGAAATAAAAAAAGGTACAGTTTCTAAAGCAGTAGTAGTACGAGCAAAAAAAGAAATTCGTCGCCAAGATGGTTCATATATTAGATTCGACGATAATGCATGTGTACTATTAAATAATGCAGGCGAGATTCGTGGAACTCGTATTTTTGGACCTGTAGCCCGTGAATTACGTGATAAGAAATACATGAAGATAGTGTCATTGGCACCGGAAGTAATATAATATTAATCAGGAATTATAATGACCAGAAAATTTCACATAAAAAAAGGAGATACCGTAATAGTTATTGCGGGAGAGTCTAAGGGACGTCAAGGCAGAGTGTTAGAGGTGTTTAGAAATAAAGATCGTGCTATTGTAGAAGGCGTAAATCTAATTTCAAAACATACAAAACCTAATGCCGATAATCCACAAGGAGGCATCATTAAAAAAGAAGCATCTGTACACATTTCTAATCTAATGTTAGTTGACCCAAAAACTGGAGAACCTACACGTATTGGAAGAAAACAGGGCAAAGATGGTAAATTGGTTCGTTACGCAAAAAAATCAGGAGAGGAGATTAAGTAATGGAATATATACCTATATTACAAACAAAGTATAAAGAGGAAATAATTCCCACATTAACCAAAGAATTTGGTTACAAAAGTGTTATGCAAGTTCCTAAACTTACAAAAATAGTTGTAAGTCAAGGGGTTGGTCAAGCAGTAGCAGACAAAAAACTTATCGATGTTGCAACAGAAGAAATGTCGCTTATAACAGGACAAAAGGCTGTACAAACCTTATCGAAAAAAGACGTCTCAAACTTTAAACTTCGTAAAAAAATGCCTATCGGTGTACGAGTAACATTACGCAGAGAACGCATGTTCGAGTTTTTAGAAAGACTCATTGCCATTGCTCTACCCCGAATAAGAGATTTTAAAGGAGTAAATTACAAACTTGATGGAAGAGGTAATTACACATTAGGTATTACAGAACAAATAATATTTCCCGAAATTGATTTTGATAAAATTTCTAAAATCATGGGTATGGATATAACATTTGTTACAACAGCAAATACCGACGAAGAAGCTTATGCTCTTCTAAGAGAATTTGGAATTCCATTTAAAAATATTAAAAAGAATTGATATGGCAAAAGAATCAATGAAAGCTAGAGAAGTAAAACGTAGAAAGCTTGTTGAAAAATATGCCGAAAAACGAGCTAAATACAAAGCCGAAGGCAACTACGAAGCTTTACATAAACTTCCAAGAAATAGTTCATCTGTAAGATTACACAATAGATGCAATCAAACAGGAAGACCCAAAGGGTATATTCGTCAATTTGGTGTGAGTAGAATAGTTTTTCGTGAAATGGCTTCGTCAGGACTTATTCCTGGAGTTAAAAAAGCAAGCTGGTAATAATAATAAATTAGAAAGCAATGACAGATCCAATTGCAGATTATCTGACCAGAATCAGAAATGCCATTATGGCAAAACATAAGGTGGTAGAAATTCCGGCCTCTAACCTTAAACGAGAAATGACCAAAGTGTTATTCGATAAAGGTTATATATTGAATTTTAAATTCGAGGAAAATGAAACACAAGGAACAATTAAAATTGCCTTGAAGTATCATCCGGTAAGTAAAATTTCTGCCATAAAAAAGATTATTAGAGTAAGTAAACCGGGATTACGAAAGTATGTTCCGGCAAGTGAACTACCCCGTGTGTTAAACGGTCTTGGAGTAGCAATTATGTCAACCAATCGTGGTGTTATGACAGATAAAGAAGCTCGCCAATTACACGTTGGAGGTGAAGTATTGTGTTACATTTATTAAAGTATTAAGGTATGTCTAGAATAGGTTTTTTACCCATTGAAATACCCGAAAAAGTTTCGGTTGAGTACAAAGACAACTCTGTTAAGGTTAAAGGTCCTTTGGGAGAATTACATCAAGAAATTCACCCAAGTATTTCCATAAAAGTTGAGGAAAACATCCTAAAACTCGAGCGTGCAAACGAAGAAAAGGACAGTAAATCTATGCATGGATTGTACCGTTCTTTAATTAACAATATGGTTAAAGGGGTATCCGAAGGTTTTACAATTCAACAAGAATTAGTGGGCGTAGGTTATAAAGCTGAAAATAATGGTCAAATAATTGAGTTTGCTTTAGGTTATTCTCACCCAATTTTCTTTAAAATTCCCGACGAAATACAAGTGGAATGTAAAACAGAACGTAGAAACAACCCGATAATAACACTAAAAAGTTACGACAAACAATTATTAGGACAAGTTGCTGCTAAAATTCGTAGTTTTCGTCCACCAGAGCCTTATAAAGGCAAAGGTATTAAGTTTGTTGGTGAACAATTACGTAAAAAATCAGGTAAATCAGCTAGTGTATAACGAGTAAATATTAAAAAAATGGCTTTTTCAAAGCAAGATAGAAGAACAAAAATAAAAAGGCGCATTCGCAAAAGAATAAGCGGCAGCCCCGATAAATTAAGAATGTCGGTTTATAGAAGTAATAAACAAATTAGTGTACAACTGATTGATGATATTAACGGCAAAACCGTATTGGCTGCCTCGTCTTTAAATAAAGAAATAGCCGGGCAAAAAGGAACCAAAATCGAACTAGCACGTTTGGTTGGTAAACTTATTGCTGAAAAAGCTAAAGAAACCGGTATAGTTGAGGTATCATTCGACAGAGGCGGTTATCTTTATCACGGCAGAGTTAAATCATTGGCCGAAGGTGCCAGAGAAGGAGGATTAAAATTTTAAAATTATGTCAGCTAGTATCAGAAAAGTAAAAACAAGCGACCTTGAACTTAAAGACCGATTGGTAAGTATCCAACGTGTTACTAAAGTTACTAAAGGTGGACGTACCTTCAGTTTTTCGGCCATTGTAGTGGTTGGCGACGAAAATGGTATTGTTGGACACGGCTTAGGAAAAGCAGGTGAAGTAACCGCAGCCATAGCTAAAGGAGTTGAAGACGCTAAGAAAAATCTAATTAAAGTGCCTATTAATAAAGGTACTATTCCTCACGAGCAATCAGCTAAATACGGCGGTGCCAGAATTTGGTTAAAACCAGCTTCAGACGGAACAGGCGTTATAGCAGGTGGCGCTATGCGGGCAGTATTAGAAAGTGTGGGAGTAAAAGATGTACTTGCAAAATCTAAAGGGTCTTCTAATTCTCATAATTTAGTTAAAGCAACTATGGCTGCATTAATAGAAATGAGAGATGCCAATACAGTAGCTCAACATCGTCAAGTTGATCTTAATAAAGTGTTTAACGGCTAATTTGTAAATTATGACTAAGATTAGAATAACCCAGGTTAAGAGCAAAATAAACTCAAACTTCAAGCAAAAAAGAACGCTTGAAGCTTTAGGTATTAAAAAATTAAATGGAAGCGTTGAGCATGAAGCCACACCACAAATATTAGGTATGGTAAAATCTGTGCATCATTTAGTTAAAGTGGAAGAAATTTAATTAGTATTTAAAACTATGGATTTAAGTAATTTAAAACCCGCTAAGGGCTCTACAAAAAATAAAAAAAGAGTAGGTCGTGGAGAAGGTTCCGGACGTGGTGGTACAAGTACACGCGGACACAAAGGTGCAAAATCTCGCTCCGGATATAAACGTAAAAAAGGATTCGAAGGCGGACAAATGCCATTACAAAGGACAACTCCTAAATTCGGTTTTAAAAACCGTAATAGAGTTGAGTACAAAGGTATCAATGTTGCAGTCTTACAACAATTAGCCGACAAAAACATTGACATTATTGATATTCATGTGCTTAAAGAAAATGGACTTATAGCTAAATCAGACCTTGTTAAAATTTTAGGTAATGGAGAAATAAAAGCTAAACTTAAAGTTAAGGCACATGCTTTTTCAAAGTCAGCGATCGAAAAAATTGAAGCAGCCGGAGGAACTACTGAAAAAATTTAATTGATGAAACGATTTATTGAAACATTAAAGAACATTTGGAAGATTGAGGATCTTCGTGCCAGAATACTAATTACATTAGGCTATATTGCAATATATCGCCTTGGATCTTATATAGTATTACCTGGTATTGATCCTAACCAATTGGCAGGACTCGAAAGCCAAACATCAGATGGCGTATTAAGCTTACTTGATATGTTTTCCGGAGGTGCATTTTCAAGAGCTTCGGTATTTGCTTTGGGAATTATGCCATATATCTCTGCATCAATAGTTGTACAACTATTGGGAATAGCAGTACCTTATTTCCAAAGATTACAACGCGAAGGCGAAAGCGGAAGAAAAAAGATTAACCAAATCACAAGGTATTTAACTCTTGGTATTTTGTTACTCCAAGCACCTTCTTATATTGCAAATCTTCATGCACAATTACCACCAAGTGCTTTTGTGCTTAAAGGAATGTTCTTTACAATTTCATCCTTGATTATTCTTACATCCGGAACAATGTTTGTAATGTGGCTCGGAGAAAGAATTACTGATA
Source organism: Bacteroidales bacterium (assembly GCA_028702675.1). GTDB lineage: Bacteria > Bacteroidota > Bacteroidia > Bacteroidales > ML635J-15 > JAQVOJ01. The sequence continues at coordinate 16,290 of JAQVOJ010000027.1, read as the reverse complement.
GAGGTATAGGTAACGGTATCTCACTTATCATTATGATTGGGATTATTGCACGATTACCATTCTCATTTGTCGCTGAATTTTTCTCAAGACTAGAGCAACAAGGAGGTGGACTAGTTATGTTCCTTGTTGAAATGGTAATACTATTTGTAATATTTATGGTCTCGATTGCTTTAGTACAAGCTACAAGAAGAATTCCTGTTCAGTATGCAAAAAGAATTGTCGGGAATAAACAATATGGTGGTGTTAGGCAATATATACCACTAAAAGTTAATGCAGCAGGCGTAATGCCAATTATATTTGCTCAAGCTCTTATGTTCGTTCCATTAATGTTCGCCGGATTTGGCGGAGATGGTGCAGGTGGTTTTGTTTCAGCATTCGCCGACTATACCGGATTTTGGTATAACCTTGTTTTTGCTCTACTCATTATAATATTTACATATTTCTATACAGCCGTTACTATTAATCCAACCCAAATGGCAGAAGATATGAAGAAAAACGGTGGATTTATTCCTGGTGTTAAACCAGGTAAGAAAACTGTAGAGTTCTTAGACAATATTATGTCGCGAATAACACTACCCGGGTCAATATTTCTTGCATTTATTGCAATAATGCCTGCACTAGCTATGCTTGCAGGAGTAAACAATCAATTTGCTCAGTTTTACGGAGGAACTTCGCTACTTATTTTAGTAGGTGTAGTTCTTGACACTTTGCAGCAAATTGAAAGCCATTTATTAATGCGTCATTACGACGGACTTACAAAGTCTGGTCGTATTAAAGGGCGCGGAAGCAGAACATCTGCTTTATAAACATAAAATAAAAAAACGTTCTTTGATGATATTTGTTAAGACGGAATCGGAAATAGAAAAAATGAGAGAAAGCAATCTTATGGTTTCTCGCACACATGCCATGCTAGCTGAATATATTGAACCAGGAGTAAATACTCTTAAACTCGATAAATTAGCAGAAGAATTTATTCGTGATAATGGCGGTGTTCCGGGATTTTTAAACTATAGTGGCTATCCAAACTCTCTCTGTATTTCAATTAACGATGTTGTTGTACATGGAATTCCGTCTGACTATTGCCTTAAAGACGGCGATATAGTTTCGATTGATTGTGGAGTATATAAGAATGGTTATCATGGCGATTCTTGTTATACTTTCGAAGTAGGCGAAGTTGCCCCTGAAGTAAAGCAACTGTTAAAAGTAACACGTGAAGCTTTATATCTTGGGATAGAACAAGCCATTCATGGCAACAGAGTGGGGCACATAGGTTTCGCTGTTCAGCAGTATGCCGAAAAAAACAATTATTCTGTTGTAAGAGAACTTGTAGGACATGGAATAGGGAAAAATCTACACGAAGAACCACAAGTACCAAATTATGGTAAACGTGGAAGAGGACCGAAACTTCGCGAAAACATGACAATAGCAATCGAACCCATGATTAATATGGGACATAAGGAAGTAAAACAAATGCCAGACGGTTGGACAATAAAAACATTAGATGGAAAACCATCGGCACATTTTGAACATACAATAGTAATTAAAAAAGATAAAGCAGAGATTTTGTCGAACTTTGAAATAATAGATAAAGCAGTAAATAAAAAATTAAAAAAATAGTATGGCTAAACAGCCCTCAATAGAGCAAGATGGAGTAATAATAGAAGCATTATCGAATGCAATGTTTCGTGTAGAACTAGAAAATGGGCATATCATTACCGCTCATATTTCAGGTAAGATGCGCATGCATTATATTCGTATATTGCCTGGCGATAAAGTCAAAGTAGAGATGTCTCCATACGATCTTACAAAGGGAAGGATAACATACAGATATAAATAAAATATTATAGAGAGATGAAAGTAAGAGCATCAGTGAAGAAACGCAGTGCAGACTGCAAGATTGTAAAACGCAAAGGACGCGTTTATGTGATAAATAAAAAAAACCCGAAGTTTAAACAACGTCAGGGATAATAATAACTTTTAAATTTAATATGAATTAATATGGCTAGAATTGCTGGTGTAGATATTCCGGATAATAAACGAGGTGAAATTGCCCTTACCTATATATATGGAATAGGAAGAAATAGGGCTAATAAGATTCTCGAAAAAGCTAAAGTTGATTGCAATATAAAAGCAAAAGATTGGACTGATGATCAATTTGCTGCAATTCGCGAAGCTATTCAGGAATATAGACTCGAAGGTGAATTAAGATCTGAAGTGCAATCAAATATTAAACGACTTCAGGATATTGGTGCATATAGAGGTATAAGGCATCGTATTGGATTACCACTCCGCGGACAAAAGACAAAAAACAATGCCCGCACAAGAAGAGGTAAAAAAAGAACTATTGCTAATAAGAAGAAAGCTACTAAATAATAACTGACTATGGCAAAGAAAACATCAAGACCGACAAAAAAGCGTGTAGTTAAAATTGAACCTACAGGTCAGGCACATATTCACTCTTCGTTCAATAATATAATTGTTACCCTAACAAACAACGAAGGACAAGTAATATCATGGTCATCTTCGGGCAAAATGGGATTTAGGGGAAGTAAGAAGAATACACCCTATGCAGCTCAAATGGCTGCCGAGAATTGTGCTAAAACTGCTTACGATTTAGGATTAAGAAAAGTAAAAGCATTTGTAAAAGGACCAGGTTCAGGAAGAGAATCTGCAATACGTTCAATTCATAATATGGGAATTGAAGTTACCGAAATTGTTGACGTAACTCCAATGCCTCATAATGGATGTCGTCCTCCTAAAAGGAGAAGAGTGTAAGTATTAATAAAAGTTACAAGAAGTAAATTAAGATTAAATAATTATGGCTAGGTACACAGGACCCAAAACAAAAATTGCCAGGAAATTTGGAGAACCAATCTATGGTCCCGATAAAATTTTAGATAAAAAAAATTACCCCCCTGGAATGCATGGGTTAAATAAACGCAGAAGAAAATCTTCTGAATACGGCGAACAACTTAAAGAAAAACAAAAAGCCAAATATACTTATGGCGTATTAGAACGTCAGTTTAGTAATTTGTTTAAAAAAGCTCAAAGTAGTAAAGGTGTTACAGGTATTGTATTATTGCAATTGCTTGAATCAAGACTTGATAACTTAGTTTTCAGAATGGGAATTGCACCTACTCGTAGAGCTGCCAGACAGCTGGTAAGTCATAAACATATTACTGTAAATGGCGAAGTTTGTAATATACCATCATGTCAAATAAAACCAAATGATGTGATTGGTGTTAGAGAAAAATCAAAATCTTTAGAAGCTATCACTGAATCCTTAAGTGGATTTAACCATACCAAATATCCATGGATAGAATGGGATGCAGAAAGTATGTGTGGTAAGTTCATGCATATTCCAGAACGCGAAGATATCCCCGAGAACATACAAGAACAACTTATTGTTGAATTATATTCAAAATAACAAATTAACTCAATGGCAATATTAGCATTTCAAAAACCGGATAAAGTAATTATGATTGAAGCGGATGAGTATTTCGGAAAATTCGAATTCCGACCGCTTGAACCAGGCTATGGTATCACAATTGGCAATGCACTTAGAAGAATCTTACTTTCTTCGCTCGAAGGCTTTGCAATTACTGCAGTTAAAATTGATGGAGTTGATCACGAATTCTCCACAATTAAAGGAGTAATGGAAGATGTAACCGAAATTATATTACAGCTTAAACAAATTCGGTTTAAACAACAAATTGAGGATTTCAACAGCGAAAAAGTAACTGTTACGATTAACGGTCAAGAAGAATTTAAAGCAGGTGATATCGGTAAATTCCTAACAGGGTTTAAAATATTAAATCCCGAATTACTCATTTGCAGAATGGAACCTTCAGTTTCGCTTAGGATGGAATTAACAATAAACAAAGGACGAGGATATGTAGCTCCAGAAGAAAATGCTCCAAACGAAGAAGAAATTGGAGTTATTCCAGTAGGCTCAATCCACACTCCTATTAAAAATGTTAAATACACAATCGAGAACATGAGGGTTGAACAAAAAACAGACTTTGAAAAACTGATATTTGAAATTCAAACTGATGGCTCTATTCATCCAAAAGAAGCACTTAAAGAAGCTGCAACAATCCTTATTCATCATTTCGCTTTATTCTCAGATGAAAAAATTACTCTCGATACTGTAGAACAAACCGAACATGACGAATTTGATGAAGAAATTCTTCATATGCGTCAACTACTTAAAACAAAATTGGTTGACCTCGATTTGTCGGTTAGAGCACTCAATTGCCTAAAAGCTGCCGAAGTTGAAACACTTGGCGATTTAGTGCAGTTTAATAAAAACGACTTGCTTAAGTTCAGAAACTTTGGTAAAAAGTCATTAACCGAATTAGAAAGCCTTCTTGATAATATGAAGCTTAATTTCGGGTTAGATATTAGTAAATATAAGTTGGACAAGGAATAATTGAATTATAGATGAGACACAGGAAGAGTTTTAATCATTTAGGGCGTACTAGTGCACACCGTAAAGCGATGTTGTCAAATATGGCAGCATCACTAATTCTGCACAAAAGAATTAATACAACATTAGCTAAAGCCAAAGAGCTTAGAACCTATGTTGAACCATTAATAACAAGAGCAAAAGAAGACTCAACTCATAACCGAAGAATTGTTTTTGCCGAACTGCAAAACAAAGAAGCTGTAAATGAGCTGTTTCGCGATGTAGTTGTAAAAATTGGTGAGCGACCGGGAGGCTACACAAGAATTTTAAAAACCGGAACTAGATTAGGAGACAATGCTGAAATGTGTATGATGGAGCTTGTTGATTATAACGAAAATATGCTCCAAGATACCGACACCAAGAAAAAATCAACTAGACGCAGACGTAGTAGAAAGAAATCTACCGAAGAAGCTAAAATGGTAAATAGTAAACCTCAAGAAACAAAGAAACAAGAAAAGGAAGAAGAAGAAGCCAAAACTCTTGAGGAAACTACCGAAGTAGTTGATAACAACGAAAGTGTTGAAGAAACTTCTTCTCCAAAAACAGAAGAAACTACAACCGATAAAAAGTTGCAGGATGAAGTAAAACAATCCGAAGAAATAGTTGAAGATGAAAAAGAAGTAGCAGCAAAGAAAAAAGAAAAGGAAGTAGAAGAAAAAAATAAAGATTCAGAAAAATAAGAATAAAATATTATTATTTTTATTTCAATAATATGAGGGAAATAATTGTTTTTTCCCTCTTTTTTTGTAATATTGGAACATTAAAATAGAATTATATGGGACAAATTGTTAATATTTATGCAAGACAGATTCTCGATTCAAGAGGAAATCCAACTATCGAGGTCGAAGTTTATTTAAGTAATGGAATCACAGGTAGAGCTGCCGTTCCTAGCGGAGCATCAACCGGAGTTTATGAAGCCGTAGAACTACGCGACAACGACAAAGGAATGTATAAAGGCAAAGGAGTACTACAAGCTGTTTATAATGTAAATAAAACCATTGCTGAACACTTAAAGGGATTTTATGCATCAGACCAAAGAAGCATTGATAATGAATTAATACGTATCGACGGAACCGAAAATAAATCAGTACTTGGTGCTAATGCAATGCTTGGAGTTTCTATGGCATGTGCAAACGCAGCTGCTCAAGCCCATGCAATGCCCTTGTTTAATTATCTCGGTGGAGTTAATTCCAGAATCTTACCCATTCCAATGATGAATGTTCTTAACGGAGGTAAACACGCCGACAATAAAATTGATATTCAGGAATTTATGATTATGCCCGTTGTTGCCGACACTTTTGCTGATGCATTACGAAAAGGGACTGAAATTTTTCATACGCTTAGAGAAGTACTCAAAAAAGCAGGACATGGAACAAACGTAGGAGACGAAGGAGGATTTGCTCCAAACCTTAACAGCAATGAAGAAGCTATAGAATATGTCATTAAAGCTATCGAACTCGCAGGATATAAACCTGGCGAAGAAATATTTATAGCTCTTGACCCTGCTGCATCAGAGTTCTACGATAAAGAAAACAAAGTTTACAAGTTTGAATCTAATGGTGCTGTTATGGATTCTGACCAAATGGTTGATTATTGGAAAACATGGGCTAATAAATATCCGATATTAAGCATTGAAGACGGACTCGATGAAGATGACTGGAATGCATGGCAAAAATTAAACTCTGAAATTGGAAATAAAGTCCAAATAGTTGGAGATGATTTATTTGTAACAAACGTAAAAAGATTACAAAAAGGCATAGATATAAACGCTGCAAATTCAATTCTAATTAAAGTTAACCAAATAGGAACTGTATCTGAAACACTTGACGCAATTGAATTGGCACATAAAAACTCCTATACTGCAGTAATTAGTCATAGATCAGGAGAAACCGAAGATACTTTTATTGCCGACTTGGCAGTTGCTCTTAATACAGGCTTAATTAAAACAGGTTCAGCTTCAAGAAGCGACCGTATTGCAAAATACAACCAATTACTTAGAATTGAAGAAGCACTTGGAAATACTGCCAAATATTTAGGTAAAGATTTTAAATTTATAAAATAAAAATTATTCTTAAAATAGATCAAAACTGATAAAGTCTGCCATTAAATCTTAATAACTTTATCAGTTTTTTTTATATCTCATGCTAAATCTGTCAAATTGACAAGCAACAATTATTCATGCATCTTAACTAACTATAAAAACAGAAAATGTGTCTTGTTTTAAGCATCAATTCTCAATGGCACAGTTTTGGTAAAAACAAATTTTCAAAATTATCAATTAATAATCATTAACAATTAAAAATAAAAGACTATGGAAAAATTAGGAAAACCTTTAGCAGGTAAAATTTTAGTAAAACCTGTTGAAGCTGAAGAAAAAACAGCAAGTGGTATTATTATACCTGATTCGGCGAAAGAAAAACCTCAAAAAGGAAAAATCGTAGCTGTTGGAAAAGCCAAAGAAGGCGAAGAAATGGAAGTTAAAGTAAACGACATTGTACTTTACGGGAAATATAGCGGCACAGAAATAAAGATAGACAACGATGACTATCTCATTATGAATCAAAGTGATATATTATTAATTGTAGAATAATAAGTAAAACAAAAAAAATAATACAACAATGGCAAAAGAATTAAAATTCGATATTGAATCGAGAGACCTGCTAAAAAAGGGTGTTGACGCACTTGCAGATGCAGTAAAAGTAACCTTAGGCCCAAAAGGTCGTAATGTAGTAATCGAAAAAAAATATGGTGCTCCACAAATAACTAAAGACGGAGTAACTGTTGCTAAAGAAATTGAACTTGAAGATCCCTTTATGAATATGGGTGCTCAAATGGTAAAAGAAGTAGCATCAAAAACAAACGATGATGCGGGAGACGGAACAACTACCGCAACAGTACTTGCACAATCTATAGTAAGAGTAGGGCTTAAAAATGTTACTGCAGGTGCCAACCCAATGGATCTTAAACGTGGTATCGACAAAGCTGTAATCACTGTCATCGAAAACCTTAGAAAACAAACCGTAGAAGTTGGAGACGACAATACTAAAATTGAACAAGTTGCAACTGTATCAGCAAATAACGATACTGTTACAGGAAAACATATTGCTCTTGCTATGAGCAAAGTAAAAAAAGAAGGTGTAATCACTATCGAAGAAGCCAAAGGCACTGATACCGAAGTTAAAGTAGTTGAAGGTATGCAGTTTGATCGTGGTTATATTTCACCTTATTTTATGACCGACAGCGAAAAAATGGAAGCTGTTTTGGAAAAACCTTATATTCTGATTACAGACAAAAAAGTTTCTTCAATGAAAGACTTAATGCCTGTACTTGAACCAATTGCTCAAGAAGGTTCTCCATTATTGATTATTGCTGAAGATGTTGAAGGTGAAGCATTAGCAACCCTTGTTGTAAACCGATTAAGAGGAACACTAAAAGTTGCTGCCGTTAAAGCTCCCGGATTTGGAGACCGTCGTAAAGAAATGCTTCAAGATATAGCAGTACTTACAAATGGTGAAGTTATTACCGAAGAACGCGGACTAAAACTAGACAATGCTAACGTAGTACAATGTGGACGTGCAGAAAAAGTTGTTATTGACAAAGAAAATACAACTATCGTTAATGGTGCAGGCGATCCTGAACTAATTGCTGCCAGAGTAAAAGAAATAAGAGCACAAATTGAAGCAACTACATCCGACTATGATAGAGAAAAACTTCAAGAACGCCTTGCCAAATTGGCAGGTGGTGTTGCAGTAATTTATGTAGGTGCAGCTACCGAAGTAGAAATGAAAGAGAAAAAAGATAGATACGAAGACGCACTTAGCGCAACACGTGCTGCTGTTGAAGAAGGTATTGTCCCTGGTGGTGGAGTAGCATTTATTCGTGCAATCGAAAGCTTAGATAAACTAAAAGGCGAAAACGAAGACCAAAATACAGGTATTGCAATTATACGTAAAGCTATCGAAGAACCTATGAGACTTATTGTCGCAAATGCAGGTGGCGATGGCTCTGTTGTTGTTCAAAGAGTAAGAGAAGGAAAAGGAGACTTTGGTTATAATGCCCATACAGACAAATTCGAAAACCTTTACGAAAGTGGTGTTATCGACCCTACTAAAGTTACTCGTATTGCTCTCGAAAACGCAGCTTCAATTGCCGGAATGTTACTTACAACAGAATGCGTAATTGTTGACATACCAGAACCAGAACCCCCAATGCCTGCCGGCGGAATGGGAGGCGGAATGCCAGGAATGATGTAAAAATTAAATGAAAAAATATGAAAAAGCTGTTTCCTAAAAGAAGCAGCTTTTTTTATGTCCAAAACTATCGGTAAAAATAAACCCTATAATAATTTATAATTCCCTCGTTATTTTTGTATTTTTGTAAGTAAGCAAGTAGCTTTTTCTTTATTATAATAATTAAAACATTCATGTTTAAAATTGTTTTCAGTGTTTTTATTCTTGTTGTTTTTTCAATATCAGGGTTTACACAAAATTGGCAATACGCCAAAATGTTTGGCGGAAACTCATTAGCAGAAGATAAACCGTACCATCTTGAAATTGACAATTATGGTAATTCTTATGTATTTGGCAATTATGGCTCTAATGCAGTATTTAATGATACTTTATTGCCTCATTTTGATGATAATAAATCTGGTGCTTTTCTAGCTAAGTTTGATTGTAACGGAGAAATTCTATGGGCTAAAACAATAGCAAATTCCAAAAACAAGTCTGATGTCGCCAATTATATGATTATTAAAGAAGATATTATTTATTTACACGGAACTTGTGCAATTTATTACTCTGGAAATACTTATTTTCTAGATACTATTTATAATGGTTCATCAAGTTCAAACCCTTATCCTCCTATATTTCCTTGGATAAAAAATAATGAATATTCTTATATTATAAAAACTGATTTAGATGGCAATATAATTGATTATTGTCTTTTTCATCTTAAAGATGAAACAGGCGAAGAAGCTCAATCAAGTCAATTATTATGGACAACCGGATATAGACTGCCATTTACTATTGATAACCAAGATAATATTTATCTTTTAACAAATCTTGATTACAACAATCCTTCTACATTATATATAAATGAAACCGCTGTAACTGATTTAATACAACCCACCAACTTTTTTTCCCCAATGTATATTATTAAAATTAATAACAATTTTGAGTTTCAGTGGATAAAACCAATTATTGAAGAAATTAACAACCCCGAACATCATAAACTTGAAATAAACATACAAGACATTAAATGTGATGCGGATAATAATATTTACCTTTCAGGATTTTTAGTATCATATGCTTTTAATGGAGGCACTTACGAAACCCCAACTAATATACAAGTAAATAATGAAAACATTTTACACACTTATAAAGAAGGAGACTATGTTTCTATATTATTGAAATTTAATAACAATGGAAACTGCCTTTGGTCTAATCAAACTATTAGCTATAATGAATATACAGGACCTACTATGAGTTATTCAAGATTCGAATCTATTGTTCTTGATGAAGAAACAAACAATGTTTTTGTTGGTGGACGATGTGTTGGAGGGACAAATTCTATACCTCTTTTTGGTACAATTTTCAATTATACTGACACTCTCAGAAACGATTATTTTACATCAAGTAGCGTACTGCCATATCTTAGTTTTATTGCTAGTTACGATTTTGACGGAAACTATAATTGGGTAAGTGCAACAAAATCATACGATAACAAAATTGGTTATATTGACATATTTGGCAAAACAATTTGTGGAGCAGTATCATGGAAAACAAAATTAATTCATGGACTGGATACAGCAGAAGTTGCTGAGAACAATTATAATCTTTCCTTATTGAGTTGGGATTTTAATGGTAATCCTTTAGAGGCTATAACTGCGTCAGAAATAGGTATGCCGAGCCAGCTAATTATACCTTATGGATTAAAACACATGGCTAATGGCGATATTATTTTAGATGGAATATTTGATAAAAACATGAGTTTTGGAGATAATAATTTAATAACTTCGGAACTAAGAATGTTTAATGCTAAATATGGTTCTCCTTGTCCATTTTTCACTACACAATCCGAAACATTGTGCTATGGCGATGAATACCTTGGATTAGTTTTAACACAAAGTGGAATATATAATATAGTCTTAGAATCATCATTACCAGATATTGACAGCATTATATCTTTAGATGCCGAAGTGCTCCCTGAACTAAGCACAGGCATTCCCGACACAACCATTTGTGCAAACGAAACTTACCATTTTACCTCTAATAATTATTACGATAGTTTTATTTGGAGTACAGGCTCACAATCTGATAGTGAAGAAATCTACTACGAACACCCAGGAATATATTCTGTGTATGTTACAATTACAGATGATGTTTGTTCTTGGATAGATACCATTACATTTACCGTAGATATTTGTAATGCTACTGATAATTTTATTTCAAGTAGAATTAATATTTATCCTCAACCTGCAAATTACAAGGTTAGCATTCAGTTGCCAAATAAAGCTATAATTGATTCATATCAAATATATAGTGTGAGCGGACAACTTATAAAAGAGGAGTATGGACTAAATAACAAAGAATTAAATCTTATTATCGATTACCTTGAAACTGGATTATATCTTGGAAAATTTCAATCAAATAATCAGCAATATCACTGTATGATATTAAAAGAATAATATTTTTATTGTAGATATCCCGTAACTAATAAAATTATCGCCCAACTTTAAGTCATAGCAAATTTAATGCAGTATCCCCTACTCTTTTACATTGGGTCCACATCAATTTGAATTATCGTCCCTTTTACCAAACTACTATTACTAAACCATAATGTATATTCGGATATAAAACGTTTTTTACTGATTAGCCCTGTATCAGATTTAAGACGTATTAATATCTCACGTATGTAATAATTATAAACTTTGCTTATTGTAGGTTCAATAGGAGCACTTACCAAATCATGCAATTTAGTTTTCAACCCATTAGAAAGTTTAAACGCAACCCCTTCAATTTTTTGAGAATCTTTATGTTTTATTGTGATTGTAACAAACTTGTAAAACGGAGGGTATTTAAACTCCTTTCGTTCTTCAATTTGAAAGTTAAACATCCTGTTATAATCATTATTTACTACACAATCAATTATAGGGTGAGCTTTATCTCTAGTCTGTATCAATACACTACCCTGTTTATGTTTTCTTCCTGCTCTACCACTTACTTGTGCCATCAATTGATAACTCCTCTCAAAAGCTCTAAAATCAGGAAAATTAAGCATATTGTCGGCATTTAAAATACCAACCACACCAACATTATCAAAATCTAAACCTTTGGTAACCATTTGGGTACCTATTAAAATATCAACTTTGCCCTTTTCAAAATCATGAATTATCTGCTCATATTTTTTTCGTGTTCCGGTTGTATCCAAATCCATCCGCTTTATTCTTGCTTCAGGGAAAAATATTGTAGCTTCATCTTCAATCATTTCAGTTCCAAAACCTCTATTTGCAATTTTTTTGCTTCCACATTTAGGACAAACAGTAGGCATATCTCTGGTATCACCGCAATAATGACAAATTAGTTTTTTCTTATATTTATGATAAGTATAATTTACACTACACTTACTACATTGAGGTATCCATGCACAATCGAAACATTCGACATAAGGCGAATAACCTCTTCGATTTTGGAATAAAATTACTTGTTCACCATTGTGCAGAGCAGTTTTTATAGCGTTAATAAGTTCAGGATGAAAATGCTCTTGCATTATTTTTCGTTTATAAGCATCAACTGTGTCAAGCACTTGTATATGTGGCATTTCAACAGAAGCAAATCGCGTTTTTAATTCCACAAGCGAATACTTTCCAATTTGTGTATTATAATAAGACTCTAATGAAGGTGTTGCAGTTCCTAAAACCGTTTTTGCATTAAATAAATTCGCCAGCATAATTGCAGAATCGCGAGCATGATATCGTGGTGCAGGCTCATATTGTTTATAAGAGTTTTCATGCTCCTCATCAATTATTACAAGTCCAAGATTAGAAAATGGCAAAAACAATGCAGAGCGCACACCTAAAATAATTTGATAATCTTTACTTTTTAATCTATTCCATACTTCGGCACGAGCACTATCTGAAAATTTACTGTGAAAAACACCTACTTTTTTGCCAAACACTACTTGCAAACGGCGAATAATTTGTGTAGTAAGGGCAATTTCGGGCAGCAAATAAAGAACCTGCTTTTTTTCGCTTAATACTTTATTTATTAAATGAATATAGATTTCTGTTTTACCGCTACCAGTAACTCCATGCAATAATACTCTTCGTTTTTTTTCCAGCCCTTCGATAATACTTTGATAAGCTTTTTCTTGTTCGTTGCTCAAAATAGGTACAGAATCTGTTTTATCTAGCTCTTTGAATCTTGAAGTTTCGATTTTTTCAATTACAATAATTCCCTTTTTCTTTAATGAATTAACTACACTTCTGTTGGCTCCGGTATTCTTATATAATAAACTTAGTGTACATAGGTCTGATAATACTCCCTTACAATCATTCTCAATAAGATAATTAATTACTTTAAGCTGTTGTGGAGCCCTTTTCAAACTATCAAGAACTTGATGTAAATCTTTTTCATGTTTTGACAACTTTACATATTCGGTATAAATTGGTTTATAATCTGACTTTAAATTTTTATAAAAATCAATCCTCCCTTTATTATTAAGACTATTAAGAACACTAAGAATATTTTTAATACCGGTTTCTTTCTGTATTTGTTTAACGCTAAAAGTTTTATCAGCATCCAACATTCGTAAAACTCTATTTTCGGCAGTACTTATTTCAATATTTGAATTATAATTTTTGCATAAACTTACAATAGTTTCGCTTTCTGGTTTTAAACTTGTAGGTAATGCTGCACGCATTACATCATTAAGCGAGCACAAATAATATTCAGCTATCCAGTTCCAAAACCGTAGATGGATCTCATCAATTATTGGGAATTCATCAAGGACATTATTAATATAGCGTGTATTATACTCCGGTTTATTCGAATGAATATTATAAACAATTCCTGTATATATTTTTTTATTGCCGAGAGCAACATTTACTCTAATACCCCGAACTATTTTACTGCTCAGTTCGTCTGGGATACTATAAGTAAGTAATTTGGGTAAAGGTACAGGGAGTATTACATCAGCAAAACTCATGGATTTTTTCGTAATTAGGTATTAAGGACGTACAGAAGATTGAGTAAAGATCGGTCTATATCTTTATGATGCTTAATAGTTTGATTAAAAGGCACATGAGCAACTTTTCGATTAATAAGCCCAACCATTATACTTCTCTGGTCGTCAACAAGAGCTTCAACTGCAGCAACTCCTAATCTTGATGCCAAATATCTATCGAAAGCGCTAGGCGAACCTCCTCTTTGTATATGTCCTAAGATTGTAACTCTCATATCATAATCAGGGATTTCCTTTTTCATTTTATCAGCAATTTCAATCGCTCCTCCTGCATCGTCGCCTTCGGCAACAATTACAACAGCACTAGTTTTTGTTTTTTGTACATTTTCTACGAGATAAGTTTTAAGCTTATCAAGGTCGGTAACGGTTTCGGGTACGAGCACTTCTTCTGCTCCACAGGCAATAGCAGTCCGTAAAGCAATAAAACCGGCATCTCTACCCATTACTTCAACAAAAAATAATCTTTCGTGAGAACCGGCAGTATCGCGAATTTTATCAATAGCATCAACAATTGTATTTAAGGCAGTATCGTAACCAATAGTCATGTCGGTACCATACAAATCGTTATCAATAGTTCCCGGAACCCCTACAACAGGATAATTATACTCGTGAGTAAAAACTCTTGCCCCTTTAAAAGTACCATCACCTCCAATTACTACAAGAGCTTCAATTCCGGCTTCCACTAAATTTCTGTAAGCTTTATATCTTCCTTCTTCGGTCATAAACTCTATACTTCGAGCTGTATGAAGCATAGTACCACCCCTTTGTATGATATTACCTACCGACCTTGATTCTAAATCAATAAAATCGTTATTAATTAGTCCGGCATAGCCCCGTCTTATACCGGTAACAGCCATACCATGACTTACTGCAGCTCTTACAACTGCCCTTATTGCGGCATTCATTCCAGGTGCATCACCTCCAGAAGTTAAAACTCCTATTCTTTTGAAAATTGGCATAATGATAATTTTTATGCTAAGTTATTAAAATAGCTCAAAACAAATATGATAATTATTTGTTTTTTTCAACAATAACAAAACAAAGCTTTAAAAATTTGATTTACAATAGCTTTGTATTAAAACTATTGTATTTGTAATTCTTCTTCAATAAATTTAATTCCATATTCTTCTAACTCATTAAGAATAGGCTCATACAAATCTGGAGTAACAGGTACAGATACACCTTTTCGTGTAATAACACCGGTAAGCAATAGTTTTGTAGCAATAGCTGCAGGCATTCCAACTGTAATAGCCATTGCTGTGCGTGTAGTATCTTCGCCAATAAAAGCAAACGATGATTGTAATCCACAAGTTTTACCATTCAATTCGTATTCAAATTGATGTTGCATTACAATCATATCTTTATCGTCCTTATCAAGCGACCATTTTTCTTCAAGAATCTTTTGCAATATTTGAGCAGGAGTAGCCCTTTTCATACCTATTTTTTTATCACTAAAAATCCCTAACCACTGAAGCTTTTTCATTACTTCACCATTAGGGTCAAGATTTAGATAATCGGCTATCTTATCTTCAACTTTTACTTCGGGTTGATACCTTAAAAAAGAGTTTATAAAATCTCTATAAGTAAGATTTTCTGAATTCTCGAAATAATAAGTATCATCAGTTGCACCTAATTGTACAAATACATCCCATGCCTTACAATAACCAGGACGCCTTAAAGTACCTCTAAAAATTGTAGGTATATCATGTAATTCGTATGTTTCGCGATAACTTAATGAATCCCTATTCATGTAGATTTCAAAATCGCCATAGTTGAGAACAGTAGTAAGTAAAGTACGCTTAAACAATTGATTATATGGTATATACTTAAACTTTCCATTTCTTAAAAAACGTGCAGTACCTTGACCGGCAAGTACAACATTCCTAGGATTCCATGTAAATTTATAATTCCACGGATTATTGTCAAACTCAGGAGCTACAAGACCTCCGGTACTTGATTTAAATGATATTATTTTCCCGCCCTTATCTCTTATTTTATTTATAACTTTCATTGCCGACATGTGGTCTAAACCTGGATCAACACCTAACTCATTAAGAAATATTAATCCTTTTGCTTTAACATCTTCGTGTAAAGCTTTCATATCAGGAGAAACGTAAGAAGCTGTAACCATATGTTTGCCTTGTCGTAAGCAAGACTTAGCAATTACGGGATGAAATCGAGCAGGCAACATCGACACAACTACATCAGCCCAACTAATTTCTTTTTCAACAATTTCGCAATCGTTTACATCAAAAAATATACTTTCAGCTCTATTATGTCCGTGTATTTTTTTCTCGGCAAGTTTTTCATCAAAATCACCCACTTTAATAAACCAATCGTTCTCGTTTGCACCATTCATCAAATAGTCTATCAATACGCTGGAACTTAGTCCTGCACCTAATATTAATACTTTTTTCATATCAAAATTTCTTATTTATATTTAATCCTCAAACTTATAACTAAAGATTGTGATTTTAAAGCATAATTTTATGGTAAAAAACATAGTTCAATTATGATTATGGACATATTTTTAAAAATATTTCTTAAACTTGTGTGCAATTTAAAATTATAATCATATGAAA
>JAQVOJ010000109.1 GCA_028702675.1 Bacteroidales bacterium | reverse complement strand
GGCATTTCTGGAATACCATACATTTTAGCTCCCGCATTGTTTTGCAATAATATATTGCCCACTTGCGGTCCGTTTCCATGTATAATTATAAGATTATGATTTTCTTTTAGTATGCTAAATAGAATTTTGCAAGCTCTTCGCACATTTGTTTTTTGTTCGTCAATGGTGCCCTCTTGTCCGGCTCTTAAAAGGGCATTTCCTCCAAATGCAACTACAGCAAGTTTTTTATTCATATCTGTCATTTTTTGTTGAGGTACAAAGCTATAAATATTTTTAAATTTTATCAAATCATAAAAACCTGCTTAATAATATTTTAACTTTTAATTATTTTACTTATTCAATTATTTAATACATTTGTAAAAATTTGGTACAGTAATTGAAAACATTATTAACCTAATAATTAATTTTAAAAATAAATTTTATGAAAACACGATTTAAAGTTTTAAGTATTTTAGCTGTTGTTATTTTTGCAGCAAATACGTTATCAATGGCAGCTTACGACGGTTTCGAGGGGATGATAAAATACAAAATTGAATACGAAGGGGAAGGATTAGATGCCACTACAAAAGCTCAAATGCCCGGCGAAATGATTATGTATTACAAAGGTGATCTCATTCGTTCTGAACAAGTATCTCCCATGTATTCTATGGCTTCAATTTCAAATGTTGAAGACGGTTCTGTAATTATTTTAATGGATTTTATGGGTCAAAAGTTTGTCGTAAAACAATCAGGAGAGGAACTCGAAGCAGCTAAAGATGAAGCAGAAGCAGAAGAACCTGCAAAACCCGAAATTAAGTATATTGATGAAACTAAAGTTATTGCCGGTTATACATGTAAAAAAGCCGAAGTAATTCAGGATGGCGAAACAATGGAAGTCTATTATACTGACGAAATTAGCGTTCCTCAAGTAGAAACTGCTCAAAACTCAATCGAAGGCTTAGATGGTATGTTAATGGAATTTACTATTGTACAAGAGGGAATGACAATGACAATGAGTGTTCAGGAAGTTAAAAAATCAAAAGTTAAGAAGCATTTATTCACAATCCCTTCGGATTATGAAGAAAAATCAATGGAAGAATTTAGAACTATGTTTGGTGGTTAAAAACATTGTAAATAACTATTTTATGTGAAAGAATCCTCCGAGTGAGGATTTTTTCTATTTTTACAGCTATGGTAAAAAAGAAAACTAAAAATATTAAAAAGCAGAAAAAAGATAAAAACCTAAAAAAGAATTGGAAGTCTTTTTGGGCATTTTTTAAAGACGAAAGATTTACTGTTACATTAGGAGTTGTATTTATTGCATTTAGCATCTTACTCGCTCTTTCGTTTACGTCTTATTTGTTTACATGGAAATCAGATCAAAGTATATTGCATATTCCATTCCGTTCATTAGTTTTTGATAATTCAATCGAAGTAGAAAACTGGGTTGGTAAAATTGGAGCTATACTTTCAAACTTAATGATTCATAATTGGTTTGGGTTAGCGTCTTTTTCTTTTATTCTGATATCTATACTTATTGGGTTTAGATTGTTGAAAGTAAAAATATTACCTCTTTCAAAATCTATATTCCTAATATTAGTAATTACCGTGTGGCTTAGTATTGCCATGGCTTACTTTTTTGCTGATAAGCTTTTTTATATGGGAGGGGCACATGGGTATTTCCTTTGTACATGGCTCAATGGATTATGGGGTAAAATAGGCACATTATTGCTAATTGTTTTTTCGGCTTTTGTTATAGTGATTTTTAGCTTCAAAAATTCATTATCAAAAATAAAATCATGGATTCTTAAAATTAAAAGAATTAAGAAGGAAGACTTTTCTGAAGATTCTGAAGAAAATATTCTTGATATTAATGATGAGGAAAAACAAGAAACAGATAAAGTTGAAGACAGAGAAAGCGATAATTTAGAAACCGATGAAAAAGAAGAAAATGCCTCAGTAGTTGAATTTGAAAATACAATCGAGATCGATAAATTATCTAAAACTGATGAATCGGATAAAACAGATAAAACAGATCAAATAGATTTGAGTTATGAGAAAGCAGAATCGGATGATGAAATTCCCGAATCTGATATTATCGGCGATTCAATGGACGATTACGATCCTACTTTAGATTTGGAGTTTTATAAGCGTCCTACAATAGATTTGTTGAAGGATTATCCAAAACAAAATAATGAAATTGAGGCTCAAGAATTAAATGATAATAAAGATAGAATTGTTAAAACTCTTCAGGATTATAAGATAGAAATATCAAAGATTAAAGCTACAATCGGACCTACAGTAACATTATACGAAATTGTTCCTGCCGCCGGCGTACGTATATCAAAGATTAAGAATCTTGAGGATGATATTGCATTAAGTCTTTCTGCATTAGGCATTAGGATAATAGCTCCAATCCCAGGTCGTGGCACAATTGGTATAGAAGTGCCAAACTCAAAGCCCGAAATTGTATCTATGCGATCGGTAATACGTTCTGCAAAATTTCAAGAATCTCATTATGAATTACCTGTAGCTTTAGGAAAAACTATTAGTAACGAAACATTTGTATTTAATCTTGCTAAAGCACCACACTTGTTAGTTGCGGGAGCTACAGGACAAGGTAAGTCTGTTGGTATTAATGCAATTATTACTTCATTACTCTACAAAAAGCATCCTTCGCAACTTAAATTTGTAATGGTTGACCCCAAAATGGTTGAACTTTCGATGTACTCAAGAATTGAAAGACACTTTTTGGCAAAATTGCCTGATGAGGAGTCTGCAATTATTACTGATGTAAAAAAGGTTGTGCCAGCAATGAATTCTTTGTGTACCGAAATGGATGAAAGGTATAAATTACTTAATCAGGCTACGGTTCGTAATATTGTTGAATATAACGATAAATACACAAAAAGAAAGCTTAATCCACAAAAAGGACATAGATACTTGCCATATATTGTAGTAATAATTGATGAGTTTGCAGATATTATAATTCAAGAAGGGAAAGAGGTTGAAACTCCAATTTCAAGACTTGCAGCCAAAGCACGTGCCATTGGTATCCACTTAATAGTAGCAACTCAACGACCATCTACTGATGTAATTACAGGTGTTATTAAAGCCAATTTCCCATCACGTGTTGCTTTTAAAGTTAGTTCGGGGCACGACTCAAAAACCATTCTCGACAGTACAGGAGCTCAGCAATTAATCGGTAGGGGAGATATGCTTATGGTTGAAACCGGAAAAACTACAAGAATACAATGCGCCTTTGTTGATACTCCAGAAGTTGATGATATTACTGAATTTATTGGAAAGCAACAAGGATATACCGAAGCCATGGCTTTGCCTGAACCTGAAGTAGCAGAAGGTAGTGGAGGAAATGGAAGTTTCGATGATGAAGATAGAGATGCTCTGTTCGAAGAAGCAGCACGTCTTATAGTTAGGCATCAGCAAGGTTCTACTTCGTTGATTCAGAGAAAGATGAAAATAGGATACAATAGAGCAGGTCGAATAATTGATCAACTTGAACAGGCAAATATAGTCGGTCCTTACGAAGGCAGTAAAGCTAGACAAGTTATGTTTCAAGACGAATATTCTTTGGAACAATATTTGAGTTCTCTAAACAATAAATAAAATATATTATGAAAATATTTTTGGCAATTGTTTTTATAGCTTTTTCATTTACTGCTTTTTCGCAAAATGATGATAAGGCAATTCGGGTACTCGATCAACTTTCAGAAAAAATAGATTCTTACAAAACACTTCACATACAATTCAATGTAATTGTTGAAAATACGCAAGAAGGCAGTACAGATACTATGCCCGGAATATTGTATTATAAAGACGATAAATACAGATTGGAATTTGTTGACCAAATTGTTTTTTCACATGGAAATACTACATATTCGTATCTTAAAGATGTTGAGGAAATTAATATTACAGAGTCGGAGGAATTAGAAGAACCCGATATATTTGATCCAAAATCATTATTAAAAAATTATAAATCTAATTATAAATGCAGATTTATTAGTGATAGGTTTGTTAGAAATAGACCACTTGTTGAGATTGATTTAATCCCAATTGATATAGAAGATAAAAGCTATTCGCGGATTAGTTTACTTATAGATAAATCTAAAATTGAACTTTTCTCAGTATTGTATTTGGGGAAAGATGGTACAGGTTTTTTGGTGGAGTTTTTAAGCTTTAAAATTAATACTGAAATACCTGATAGCCTTGTAATATTTAATGAAAATGACTATCCCAATGCCGATATTATTGATATGCGGTAATTATCTTTTTTAAATGTATTTTGTGGATTAATATGCATTAATAACTGCATGGACAACTTTTGGACTACTATAAAAAGAACGATTATTTCACAACGAAATGCTCTGAATTAATGGTGTACTTTTGATGAATATTAGTGGTATAGTTTTAATGAATAGTAACACTGATACAAAATTCTATGTTTTTTGAGTTAAGGTATTTTGCGTAAATATTTAGAATGTTCAGCTGAACTCACTGCATTACCCACCTTGTTTTTTTATGAGTGTTTTGTGTATTTGAGGGGATATTGACTTGTGTGTGGGAAGGGGGAGGTGGAGTCAATTTGTTGTGGTGAAAACTAACTTCTTTTCATAATACTGGTTAAATTTAAAATTAGTATTCCACTTTTTAACAATTAGGTTTTGGGGGAAGCTTACACACCAAAACTTTAAATTGCACATCTTCTATAATTTCACTAATATTACAATCTATACAAATTACACTAAATAACTATGTCGGAAGACCTAAAACGCAACTTAGAACAGCAATTGTGGAATATTGCCAATACCCTTAGGGGGAAGATGGGAGCAGATGAGTTCAGAGATTATATTCTGGGATTTATATTTTATAAGTACCTCTCTGAACGAATGGAAATATACGCCAATAAGATACTGGTTCAGGATAAAATGCATTATCTCGATATTAATGAAAACTCTGAAACCGGAAAAGAATATTTGGAAGCTATCAGGGAAGAAGCCTTAGAGAAGTTGGGGTATTTTCTAAAACCTTCAGAATTGTTTTCTCAATTATCGAAACGTGGAACCGGTGGCAATTTTATTCTGGAAGAGTTGCAGGTAATTCTCACAAACATACAGCTTAGCACAATGGGTACTGCATCTGAGGAAGATTTTGATAATCTTTTTGAAGATATGGACTTAAACAGTACCAAACTTGGCAAAAAACCCGAAGCGAGAAATGAGATTATTGCTAAAGTACTCTCACATCTTGATAAAATAGATTTTAAGCTCGAAAGCACTGAAGCCGATGTATTGGGCGATGCCTATGAGTATCTGATAAAACAATTTGCCAGTGGTGCAGGAAAAAAAGCCGGAGAGTTTTACACACCCCAGGAAGTAAGTAAAATTCTTGCTAAAATTGTTACTACAGGTAAAACAAAACTTAAATCTGTTTATGACCCTACATGCGGTTCCGGTTCGTTGTTGTTGCGTGTTGCCAAAGAGGTTAAAGATGTTACAAACTTCTACGGACAGGAGATGAACAGAACCACCTACAATCTTGCTCGTATGAACATGATTTTGCATGGTGTACATTACCGAAAGTTCGACATTAAGCAGGAAGATACGCTGGAACGACCACAGCACGAGGGAATGGAATTTGAAGCCGTTGTGGCAAATCCTCCTTTCTCAGCGAAATGGAGTGCCAACCCATTGCACATGAACGACGAAAGGTTTAGCCAGTATGGTAAATTAGCACCCGCAAGTAAGGCAGATTATGCATTTTTACAGCACATGATACACCACCTTGCCGAAAATGGATCAATGGCTATTGTATTGCCTCATGGTGCATTGTTTAGAGGTGCAGCCGAACAACACATAAGAACATACCTGATAAAAGAAAAAAACTGGCTGGATGCAGTTATAGGATTACCTGCAAATATCTTTTACGGAACAAGTATTCCTACCTGCATAATGGTGTTTAAAAAGTGCCGGGAGATACCCGAAGATGTACTGTTTATTGATGCATCTCAGCATTTTGAGAAAGTAAAAACACAAAATATTCTACGACCGGAGGATATCGACAAAATTGTAAGTACTTACAGAGAAAGATTGGTGGAAGATAAGTACTCATACAGAGCTACACTTGACGAAATTGCAGAAAACAATTACAATCTGAATATACCACGCTATGTTGACACCTTTGAAGAAGAAGAACCCATAGACATAGATGCTGTTGCTAAAGAACTAACAGAAATTGAAGCAGAAATGAGCAGCATTGATAATGAAATAGCAGCTTTTTGTAAAGAACTAAATATTTCTAAACCTTTTTAATGATGGAGAAATCAAATACACCTGAATTGAGATTTCCTGGGTTTGAGGGAGAGTGGAATAGTAAATCTTTTGGAAAGCTAGTTTCATATTTCTCTACAAATTCTTTTTCTCGAGAACAATTGAATTACATAGAAGGAAAAGTTTTTAACATACATTATGGAGATATTCATACAAAGTTTCAATCAGCCTTTGAAATAAAAAATGAATTAATCCCATTTATTAATTTTGATATTGATTTAAGTAAAATAAATGGTGAAGCATATTGTAGGGTTGGAGATATGATTTTTGCCGATGCTTCTGAAGATTATAATGATATTGGTAAATGTATTGAGATAATAAATATTGATAATAAAAGTGTGCTAGCGGGATTACATACAATTCATGCTAGACCAAGAATTAATGTATTTAGTCTTGGTTACCCAGCATATTTTTTTAAGTCATATAGTGCAAGATATCAAATAATGCGAGAGTCACAAGGCACAAAAGTATTGAGTATCTCCTCAAAAAGATTGTCAAGTATAAATATAACTTATCCCTCCCTCCCAGAACAACAAAAAATAGCCTCCTTTTTCACCTCAATAGATAAAAAGATAGAATTATTAAAGAAAAAGCATAGCTTACTTGAGCAGTACAAAAAGGGAGTAATGCAAAAGATATTTGCACAGAAAATTAGGTTTAAAGACAGCGATGGGAATGACTATGCTGATTGGGAGGAGAAGAAGTTGGGGGAGGTGTTCTATTCCGTAAAGGGACAGGGCTTATCAAAAGATAAAGTTATTTTAACTGGGAAAAATGAGTGTATACTATATGGTGAACTATATACAACTTATGCAGAAATTATTTATGAAATAGCAAGTAAAACAAATCAAAACGAAGGGGTAAAGTCTATGAAAAATGATTTACTCATACCATGTTCTACAACTACTACAGGAATTGACCTTGCAAATGTTACAGCGTTAAACAAAGATAATGTATTGCTAGGTGGAGATATTACCATTTTAAGGACGAAGTTCAAGATATATAATGTTTTTTTTGCATATTATTTATCGAATTTTAAAAAGTATGACCTTGCAAGATTTGGTCAAGGAACCACAATAGTACATTTATACTTTTCTCATTTTAAAATGATGAAAATTAATATTCCAAGCATTCAAGAACAAACCAAAATCGCCAATTTTTTAAGTTCCATAGATAAAAAGATAGAGAAAGTTCAATTACAGATAGATAAAGCAGAGGAGTGGAAAAAGGGATTGTTGGGGAGGATGTTTTGTTAAGAAGGAGTATATTTACACTCTCAATTTTGGAACGTAAAAAATGTCGAGATAGTTAAAAGTTAACGACTTTTGTTGTTTCACACGCAAATTAGAGAACACTCAAAAAGGCAAGTATAAAGGGAAAGAATCAAAATCATGTTGTATAACATATGCAAAATGACAACAAAAAGTAAACCTACAGGTTAACAGTATGAAGATTGATTGTATATTTGATGAAAATTTGTTCGCATTTCATTATGAAAATGAAAGTAAAAATGAACTTGACTGCTTGCTCGATGAGTGGAAC
>JAQVOJ010000108.1:7046-7884 GCA_028702675.1 Bacteroidales bacterium | reverse complement strand
CAGTACTTAATCTTAGCGAATCTGCTGAAATTATTGCAAAGTATTTAGCTCATCCCAAAACTGAACCTGATTACAGATTAGGTAGAAAACACAGTGAATTTATAATTTCATTGACTGAACTGGGATACAATTTTGATTTAAATATTTTTAAGACACACTTAAGTTATTATATAAATAAAAAGATTAATCAAATACAACACACTTCAACGATAGAATAAAATATGAACAGATATGGAGAGTTTGCATTTAAACAATCAATGAACACTAATATTTTAAACGCTTTTATTTATACTTTTCACAAATTTAGACTTGTTTAGTATCATTTTTTCAGTATATTTGCATTTCATTAAAATAATACTATATTACATAATAGTAATAACAAAAAACAAAACTTATGTTAGAAATTAAAGTAATCAAAACAAACAACGAATTAGAAAAGATTGTAGGTAAAGAGAATTTTATTAACTTTTTGCACACACATCTTGACAGATTTCGCGACCCTAAAGATCAAATAGAAATGGCAATAGATTATGCATTTTCACCAATCGAAGGTAAAGGTGGATTTCTACTTGCAGCATATTACGATGGTGCACTCGTAGGCAGCTTAGTAATGAATAAAACAGGAATGGGAGGGTATATTCCGGCTAATATTCTAGTTTATATTGCAGTAGATGCCTCATACAGAGGGAAAGGCATAGGCAAACAAATTATTGAAAAATCGTTTGAAATTGCCGAAGGAAGCGTAAAACTGCATGTCGAATACGATAATCCAGCAAAAAGGCTTTATGAAAGACTAGGATTTACTACTAAATATGCCGAAATGAGATATGATAATAAA
>JAQVOJ010000108.1:0-6946 GCA_028702675.1 Bacteroidales bacterium | reverse complement strand
TAACAATAATCAAATCTCAAATAACAATAATCAAATCTCAAATAACAATAATCAAATCTCAAATAACAATAATCAAATCTCAAATAACAATAATCAAATCTCAAATAACAATAATCAAATCTCAAATAACAATAATCAAATCTCAAATCTCAAATAACAATAATCAAATAACAAATAACAATAACGAGGAAACTTTCGGATTATATTTAAACCGGTTTTATGATTCAGGAAGCAGGAATATTCTTTCAGACCCCCAAAACCCTAAAACCTAAATCCAAAAACCTAAATCCTGTAACCTGTAACCTGTAACCTAAATCCTAAATCCTAAAACCTGTAACCTAAATCCTGTAACCTAAAACCTAAAAAAATGGCACATCTAAACATAAAAATCAACGAAATACGAGAAAATGTTCATAAGCTGAGCAAATATTTGAACGACCATAATATAGAATGGAGCTTAATAACTAAAGTTTTTTCGGGAGACAAGGAATTTCTTAAGAAATTACTAACTCCGGAGGTTATCAGCGGATTACATTCAGTTGGAGACTCAAGGCTTACAAGTCTAAAAAACTTGAAGGAAGTTAATCCTGATATGATAACAATCTATATAAAACCTCCTGCCGATGTATATGCCGAAGATGTAATCAAATATGCTGATATTTCACTTAATTCATCTTTTACAACAATAAAAGCATTAAATCAGGTAGCCGAGAAACATAATAAAATCCATAAAATCATAATTATGGTTGAGTTAGGCGAACTTCGCGAAGGCGTTGATAGAGACAATCTTATAGAGTTTTATCAAAAAGTTTTTAATTTACCAAATATTGAAGTAATTGGTCTTGGTTCAAATTTAGGCTGTATGTATGGAGTAGAACCAACTTACGATAAGCTACTACAACTTGTGCTTTACAAAAAGTTAATTGAAGCAAAATTTGATAGAAACCTTCCATTTATTAGTGGTGGGAGCTCTATTACCTTACCCCTAATTCAAGACAATACTGTACCGCCAGAAGTAAATCACTTTAGAATTGGCGAAGCCGCATTTTTTGGAACTAGTCCGCTAAACAATGATAAATTTTTAAATTTAAGTACCGATACATTTGATTTTCATCCATATATAATCGAATTAGAAGAAAAACCTCTAGTTCCCGATGGAATTATTAGTGATGCAAGCATTGGACACACATCAAATTTCGACAAACAGTCCTTAAGCGAAAAAACTTATAAAGCCATTCTAGATTTTGGATTACTCGATGTTGATTATCAAGAACTTACCCCAAAAGATAAAGATGTTAAGTTTGTTGGCACAACATCGGATATGACAGTTTATGACATAGGCGACAATATAACTAAAAACAACAAAAAAAAGTATAAGATTGGAGAAAGTCTTATATTTAATCCTTCTTATATGGCGGTTGCCAGACTTTTAAATTCAAAATTTATTGAAAGGAAATTTATAGAATGATCGAAATAATTAAATCATATAATAACAAGATTGCTAATATTTTCCCATATGATTTATCGGAGCAAAATGCACAAAAAATTGATTTAAGCTCTAATAATAATGAGCTTAAGAAGGTAGATTTAAAAAATATTGCTCATCTCTCAGAATACATTGCCATGACTTTAAAACGCAATAACAAAATCATTGGTATTGGCGGATATATGGAAGACAGAGAAATATATAAAAAAAGCTCACACTTTGGCACAGACGAAAATGTAAGAAGCATTCATTTAGGAATTGATTTATGGAGCAAAGAAAATACACCTGTTTATGCTCCCTTAGATGCTCAAATTCATTCATTCAAAATTAACGACAATTTTGGAGACTATGGTCCCACAATTATTTTAGAACATAATATTGAAGGTTTTAAGCTTTTTACGCTATACGGTCATCTTAGTACTAATTCTTTAATCAACAAAGAATTAGGACAAGTTATAAAGAAAGGGGAAAACTTCGCAAATCTTGGTAATTCTATCGAAAACGGAAGCTGGCCCCCTCACCTACATTTTCAAATTATTACTGATATGCAAAACAATTGGGGAGATTTTCCTGGAGTTTGCAGTAAAAAGCAAATAAATTATTATGAGCAAATCTGTCCTAATCCAAATATATTATTAAACTCATCTGTTTTATAATAAATTAGCATATCTTTACATCAAACTTTTTAGAACAGAAATATGTCAATTAATATAAAATCAATAATAATTATAGCAATCTTCACAATGGTGATATTTGCTTTTTATTCGTGTAACAAGAATACAGCTCCTACTATGAAAACAGTTGAAAATGTAGATATTCAAAAATACCTTGGAACATGGTACGAAATTGCTCGATTCCCACATAGTTTTGAGAAAAATCTTCAGGGAGTTACAGCTACTTATACAATGCGTAAAAATGGAAAAATTAAAGTACTAAACCAAGGGTACAAAAACAGTTTAGATGGAAAATTGAAGACAGCCACAGGGAAAGCATTTATTCCAAATCCTGAAGTACCGGGGCACTTGAGAGTAAGTTTCTTCCTATGGTTCTACTCCGATTATTATATTTTAGAACTTGACAAAGATTACCAATATGTATTGGTAGGAAGCTCATCGCCTGATTATCTTTGGATACTATCACGAACACCTAAATTAGATGAAAATACCTATAATGAATTAACATCTAAAGCTAAATCTTTAGGCTACGACCTTAGTAAACTTGAAAAAGTTGAACAACACACGAACTAAATTAAAATTCTTTTGTTAATAAGTATTTAGTATTTGCAACATATTGCAAACAATAGTATTTTTGTAGTCCAAAAACTTTAAAAATGATAAAGATAACATTACCGGATAATAGTGTCCGCGAATATAACGAAGGTATTACGGGGCTTAAAATTGCACAAGATATAAGCCCACGACTAGCAAAAGAAGTACTTGCTATTAGTGTAAATAATGAAACTTGGGATTTATCCCGTAAAATTAATAATGACGCTAATATTAAACTATATAAATGGGAAGACGATGAAGGGAAACATGCATTTTGGCATACATCAGCCCATATTCTTGCCGAAGCATTAGAAAGTTTATATCCCGGAATCAAACTGGGTATAGGACCGGCAATCGAAAACGGTTTCTATTACGATGTCGATTTACCCGAAGGTTCGCAGATTACAGATGCAGACTTCAAACGCATAGAAGATAAAGCACTGGAACTGGCACGTCAAAAGAACAATATTACAAGAAAGGACATTTCTAAAAAAGATATTCTTGATTATTACACTAAGCTTGGAAACGAGTATAAACTTGAACTTATACAAGAACTTGAAGATAATACTATAACAACCTATACACAAGGCAATTTCATCGATTTGTGTAAAGGTCCTCACCTTCCCGACACAAGCTATATTAAGGCTTTTAAAGTTTTAAGTATTGCAGGAGCTTACTGGCGAGGAGATGAAACACGTAAACAATTACTTAGAGTTTATGGAATTTCATTCCCAAAACAAAAACTCCTTGACGAATACATGATAATGCTTGAAGAAGCAAAAAAACGCGATCATCGTAAACTAGGCAAAGAACTTGAACTTTTTACTTTTTCGCCGCGTGTTGGGATGGGATTACCGCTTTGGTTACCCAAAGGCACAGATTTAAGAAAACGTCTAGAGAATTGGCTTACAGAAGAACTGAAACGGCGTGGTTACAAAATGGTAATGACTCCGCATATCGGGAATGTTGATTTGTATAAAACATCGGGGCATTACGAAAAATATGGTAAAGATTCATTTCAACCAATTAGTACACCTCGCGAAGATGAAGCTTATATGCTTAAACCCATGAATTGTCCACATCATGTAGAAATATTCAATTCAAGCCAATATTCGTACAAAGACTTACCAATTAGAATGGCAGAGTTTGGCACAGTGTATCGTTACGAACAACATGGAGAACTACATGGGCTTACAAGAGTTCGTAGTTTTACCCAAGATGATGCACATATATTCTGTCGTCCCGATCAGGTAAAAGAAGAATTTAAAAAAATAATTGACTTAGTATTTCATGTATTTAAAGCACTCGATTTTGATACATATTTCACACAAATATCGCTTCGAGACCCCAACAACAAAGAGAAATATATAGGTACCGACGAAAATTGGTTAAAGGCAGAAAAAGCAATTCAAGAAGCAGCACAAGAAATGGGTCTTTTGCCAACAATTGAACTAGGCGAAGCCGCTTTTTACGGACCTAAATTAGACTTCATTGTAAGAGATGCAATAGGTAGAAAATGGCAATTAGGAACAATACAAGTTGACTACAATTTACCTGAACGTTTTAATCTAGAATATAAAGGCAGCGATAATCAAAATCATCAACCAATTATGCTTCATAGAACTATTTTTGGTTCTATGGAACGATTTGTAGCAGTTTTAATAGAACATACAGCAGGTAAATTCCCATTATGGTTAACACCTGAACAGGCTGTAATACTGCCAATTAGCGAAAAATTTAATGATTATGCAAAAAAAGTTTCAGAATTACTAAAAAATTACGATATTCGCAGCCTCGTAGATGACCGCAACGAAAAGGTAGGCAGGAAGATAAGAGATAACGAGTTAAAGAAAATACCTTATTTGTTGATAGTAGGTGAAAACGAGACAGAATCAGAGACTGTTTCGGTTAGGAAGCAAGGAAAAGGAGATATGGGAATAATGAACCTTGACAGTTTTGCAGAAATAATTAACTTTGAGGTAAATAAATTATTAAGTAATAACTAAAAGATAGGAGGACTGAACCATAGCCGTAAAAAGATATCAAGGAAAAGGGTATAAACCCATCAAAAATGAACCTAGTTATAGAATTAATGAGCACATTGTAGCTCCATTTGTGAGACTTGTTGGCGACAATATCGAAAATATTGGAATTTACAGCCTAAGAGATGCTTTAAAAATTGCCAATGACATGAGTCTCGATTTAGTTGTAATTTCGCCAAAAGCCGAACCACCGGTGTGTAAAGTTATTGATTATCAAAAGTTTCTGTATCAACAAAAAAAGAAACAAAAAGAAATTAAAAGTAATACACAAAAAGTGGTAACCAAAGAAATTAGATTTGGACCTAATACAGATGAACATGATTATAATTTTAAATTAAATCATGCAAAAAAGTTTCTCGAAGAAGGAACAAAAGTAAAAGCATTTGTTTTCTTTAAAGGTAGGACGATTTTATTTAAAGAACAAGGTGAAATTTTATTACTTAGACTAGCTCAAGATTTAGAAGATTACGGAAAAGTTGAACAGTTGCCAAAACTTGAAGGAAAAAGAATGACGATTTTTATATCGCCATTAAAAAAATAGATTTTTATTAATAATAAAAGGATAAAGTAATGCCAAAGATGAAAACAAATTCGGGAGCTAAAAAACGTTTTACGCTTACCGGAAGTGGAAAAATTAAGAGAAAGCATGCTTACAAAAGCCATATTCTTACAAAAAAGAGTAAAAAACGTAAGCGGAACTTAGGGTATTTTACCACAGTCCATAAATCAGACGAGGACAATATTAAGTTCCTGCTTGGAATGAAGTAATGCAAAAAGAAAATTAGTAATTAACCGGAATGCCTAGCCGAAAGATCCGTTAACAAATGGACGCTAATCATTCACAAAACAAAAATTTATGCCAAGAAGTGTAAACAAAGTCGCATCAAGAGCGAAAAGAAGAAAAGTTCTGAAACAAACAAGAGGTTATTTCGGAAGAAGAAAAAATGTTTGGACAGTTGCAAAAAACGCATACGAAAAAGGATTACAGTATTCGTATCGCGACCGTCGAGTTAAAAAAAGGAATTTTAGAGCCTTATGGATTCAAAGAATTAATGCAGCAGCTCGACAACACGACATGAGTTATTCCGAATTTATGGGATTAATACATAATAAAGGAATTGAATTAAATCGTAAAGCTTTAGCAGATTTAGCAATGAATCATCCAGATGCATTTGCTGCTATTGTAAAAGAATTAAAGAAATAATTAAATTATAAATTTCAGTAAAAGCACGGACAAAACCGTGCTTTTATTTTAAAATAAAAAAATCCTCTATAATGAAAATAGCATACTTTTTTACAATATTTTCACTAACGATTTTGATAATTTCTTCGTGCAATAAAAAACAAGACACCGAAAAAATACTAGAAAATTTCATTTCGGTTGTTAATACCGCCACTAAAGACAGTACAATAAGCCAATCGGAAGCCGAAGAAATTAGTATTCTTGTTAATAAAATTAATTCATTAGATAGTAAAAACAATAGTGTACAAAAAATTCTCGAAGACGAAGAGCACAAAGAACTCTCTGAAAACATGACTACAGCAATGATGAGCCTTTTTTTCTGCGAAGGATATGAATTAATCGAAGGTTTAGAATAGCTTAATTATTATCATGAATTTATATTGTGAATAAAAGTTTAATCTTTTTGATATTTTTCTTGCACTTAGTAATAAAATGTTATATTTTTACATCAACTAATTTAATTGAACACATAATTTTAAAAAAAACAATGTTATGAAAAGAATCAGTATTATTTTAAGTCTTTTGGTTTTTGCTTTAGTAATTGCTTCTTGTAGCAGTGGACCTGAAGCTGACGCTAAGAAAATGGTAAAAATGACAGAAAAGTATGCAAATGCAATTAAAGATGCTGTATCAGACGACAAAATTGATGACAAAGAAGCAGAAAAAATCAATGGCATTAGCAAAGAATTAGAGGAATTATCAAAAGAGCTTGAAGAAAAGTACAAAGAAGATGAAGAAGGAATGAAAGCTATGGAAGAAGCTATGGAAGAATCTGGCAAAGACATGGAAAAAGACTTTGAAGAAACTTTCAGCAAATTATGGGATTGCGAAGGCGTTGACAAACTTGAGTGGTAGAATTTAGATCATTCAGCATAAAAAAAACCGGTAATTACCGGTTTTTTTTATG
>JAQVOJ010000107.1 GCA_028702675.1 Bacteroidales bacterium | reverse complement strand
ACAAAGATAATTGTAAGCTTTCTCAAAATTTGGCTAATAATAAAACCATAAGCACCGTGCCAATCCACAGACTAACAACTTGTTACGAGCCAGCCAAGAATAATGCGATGAATAATGCGGGTTAATTCATGCTTACCTCAATACTGAACATTGGCGTTTTCATTTCTTCAGGGAGATTCCGTAAATCTGCCATTTTAAAACGTACTGAAGTTTTAGGAACATCTTGATCTATAAAATAGTTTAATAATAGATTTTCTCGCTTAAGCATTAATTCGTTCAACAAAGCCATTGCTTGATTACTTCCAACTTTTTGCATGCAGAAATCAGGAAATTGCTCCATTGTTGTAGAGTCTGTCATACCTAACCAGTAACGAAATTCAACATTGTCGTTTTGTAACTTACTTACTACTTCGTGAGTATTCAGAGCAGTAGAATCTAAAGCTAATTGGTTGCTAACAAATTGTTTTTTTGCTTCTTGAATTGCAAGTAATTTCATCTCTTCCTCCCGATTGGTAGATTGAGAGAATGTGAAGATCAATTCCGGTTTCTTTATAATTATTTCAGAAATAATATCAAGATTATTTTTCTGTTTTTTAAGCAAACTATCTTGCAACATTTCAAATGAAATTTTACGAATACTTTCAGGATTGGTTCCGAATACGTTACCAATTGCTTTTGCCGGAGATGTAGCAGTTTTAATGAGGAATTCTTCCAAAGTTTTCCATATTATTTTACCCAGCTTAAATGAAGGATCCGAAGGATTTCCTGTAACGGGCAAATCAATGTTGATAAGATTATTGCGGTCTTTTAATATATATAGTGCAAAACCAACAGGTACTTTATAAGCAGTTGTATCTTTAGTTTTCTTTCCTGTTTCTAAATTTACAATTTTAATCGCATTCTGATTATCAAGATAATCGGGATTCATAGCAAGTTTTACATTATAATTAAAGGTCCCTTTAGTAATAGGTCTTGCGATAAAATATTCGGAATATGGCGACAAACTAACCATATCAAGGTTTGCAATCTCACCATCGAAGCTAAAAGTTTCTAATGTGAGCATATCGACAATAGCATTTCCAATGAACGAACCGGTATTGTTGAGTATCATAGCAAAATTCATTTTTACATCTTTCGCAAGATCGCTATAGTCTTTCATTGTGAAATCAAGATTTGTAATATCAAAATCAAAAGGACGATTTAGAGTTAAATCCGAAAATGCTACTGCACAATCGTTAATTTCAAGAATTTTGATCGAATAATGCATCTCAGTAGTTGATGTGTCAGTTTCTGTGGTATTTTCACTTACATCAAGGGTATCCGAAAAATAGGGTTCCAGTAATCTTTCAAAATTGCTTCCGTTATTATCAAGAATTGCTGTAAGTTTTGGAGATTGAATACTAACAGTATCAATACAATAATTTCCATTCCCGATATTAAGCGAATCTAATATTATACATAAATCGGCGAAAGATAAGAAATGATTATCGTCAATGTCGTTTATAGCAAATTCTTTGATTCCTGCTTTTCCTGTAACAATTACATTTATAGGTTCTTCCATTTCTCCGTTTACAATTAAATCGGTGTATAAAAGCCCATTAATAGAACTTGCTATTATGTATTCGTTCAAGTATGGGGCAAATGGTGAAATATCAATATCTTCGGTTTTTGCATGAATCATGTATGTTCCGGCAACTTGATTAATATCGCCACCAAGCGAAACTTTACCTTTCTCTCCAAGAATAAAATCAATACCTAATTCAGATTTGCTGTTGTCCCATGCTATCTCAGGTACACTAATCCCAAGATGTTTTATCTCAGAAGTGCTATTGGATGTTTTATCTTGATAGGTAATATACCCGCCAATAAGATTTAAATTGCGGATAAGGTATTTTGTGGGATTTGAAGTAGTGTCTTCAAGGTCTGTTGTGTCGCTGGATTCTATTATATCATCGAAATTAAAACCTTCCTCAGAATAAATAATTGAAACATAAGGATTTGTGAGAGTAAACTCCGTAAGTGCATATTCGCTGCTTAATAGGTGCCAAGGTGCAAAATTAACGCATAAATTATCAAAACTTACAAATTTATCTATGCCGTTTTTTTCGTACATTACAAACTCTTTAATATTAACACTAAATTTGAAATAATTAATGTGAAGCTTGCTTATACTTATTTGGCGACCAATTATGTCTTCGCCATGTTTATTAATGTACCACTTGGCAATTGTAGGAAGAATAGATAGAAGTAAAATAAAAAATACTACAATTGTTAAAATGATTTTATGCCATCTTTTCAAACTGATACGTTTCCAAAATCTTTTGTTCATAGTATTCTATTATAATGTTTTTATATTTTTACAACAACAGTTAAGAGGATAAAATTAGTAATTTTTGTTTATCAAGAACCTTTAACTAAATATTTTTGTAAATTACTAAGATAAAAAATAGCAAAATATAATTACAAATAATAATCACGAAAGCTTCGAAACAATTAATCAAACTCCAAAATCAATCTGTAAAAAACTTTAAAATATTGATATTTAATCAATAATAAGTTTCTCAAAATAAATAGATGATTCAGTTTCAAGTTTTATAAAATAAATGCCTTTTGAAAACTCTGATAAATCAATCTTAATTAGCTTATTAAACATATTTGTTTCCATAATTTTCTGCCCATTTAGCATATAAATACTTATATTGTTTACCGAATTTGCTTCTATAAAAACAAAATCATTGGCAGGATTTGGATAAATTAAATAATTGTAAGTATTATTAATTGTTTGTTCATTCCCAACAGCAATGAATTCGGCAGTTATGTTTTTGTTGCTATCCATTAGTAGGTTAATAGGGTTATCTTGGCTTGATAAATCGTTTGCCCATGCAATAAATTGCGAGTTAGAATTTGGCACAGCTTCTAAGCTTAAAACAGTATTTTCGTCAATACTAAGGGGGGCAGAATATTCTGTACCATCAACTAAAACAATCCCTTCGCCTGATATATTTATTGTAAGAGTAAACTGTTCAATATCAGACAAAGTAACAAAACTCCAAATTTCTGACCAGTCGCTTTCAATCTGACCGGATTTTGCTTTAACTCTCCAGAAGTATTCGGTTTCGGGATTTAAATCTTCTTGTAAATAAGTAAGTCCGTTTTCAGTATTAGTTCCAACAATATCATTAAAAAGTCCATCTGTAGCTAATTCAAAGATGTATTCTTCAGCACCGTTCACTTGAGCCCATTCAAAAGTAATGCTGTTAAAGTCTAAGTCTGTTGCATTATTTGCCGGATATATTAGTGTAGGAGGTGGGAGAGATACCAATTGGGTAGTAAAGTTCCAGATTTCTGACCAATCGCTTTCAACAACGCCATCGCTTGCCTTAACTCGCCAATAATACTGTGTGTTATCAGACAATCCATAAATTTCTGCAAAAGTGTTGTTTACCTCGTTGCTTGTTACACCTGTTTCAAAACTTGGATCGGTGCAAATCTCGTAAATGTATTGCGAAGCTCCAAAAACGGAATTCCAATTTAAGATAACTTCATCAAAGTCAATGCCTGTTGCATTATTAGTCGGTGATACAAGGGTAGGAGGTGCTAAATCAGCACTTTCGGTAGTAAAACTCCAAAATTCTGACCATGGAGAATATCCGTTATTATTAGCTCCTCTTACACGCCAATAATATGTCGTTTGAGGATATAAATTGTTTATATTGCCAGCAACTAATGAAGTGTTTGCTGATTTTATAATAGCAGTAAAATCTGCATTTGTACTAACTTGATATTGATATTCACTTGCACCGGTACTGGAGTTCCAAACTAATTGAACATTTTCGTAAGATAAATCAGTACTTAAATCTGTAGGACTTTCAAGCATGGGGGCTTCGGTCAATTCGTAATCGGTTGTAAAACTCCATGGTTCTGACCAGTTTGATGTATCTAACGAGTGGTATGCAGCAACTCTCCAGTAATAAGTTGTACCATACAATAATCCGGTGATACTTGATTGAGACATACTACCACTAAATTCCTCATATAAATCAGAATTGAAATTAAAGCTTGTATCAATTGCAAGTAAATACTCGCTACTTCCGGTAATATTTCCCCAATCAATAAATGGATTAATTGAAACATTAGTTTGTCCATTGTAAGGTGTATAATGGGTTACCTGATTTTCGGTGGTAAAAGTCCATGTAGCACTCCACTCTGAAGTGTCTGTTTGATTTTTTGCTGCTGCTCGCCAGTAGTATTGTGTCCCGTAATACAAATCAGATACGCTAATTTGAGATTGATTAATAGAAGAACTTCCATATTCTGAAATAGGAGAGTTAAATTCAGAAACAGTATCCAGATTGTAAAAATAACCTGTGTTACCGGTCATAGTTGACCAGTCTAGGTTTAATGCAATGTTTTGATTTGTTGCACCATTGCTTGGAGAATAGTTAATTACACTTTCAGATGTGCTAAAACTCCATGTAGAGCTCCATTCTGATGTGTCAACAGGATTTATGGCTGCAGCTCTCCAGTAATATTGAGTATTAAAGAATAAACCATCAACATAGGATTGTGATTGGTTTACTACGGTGGTTCCTGATACAAGTATAGGAGAACTAAAATCAGGAAGTGTGTCAAGTTCATACAAATAGCCTGTGTTACCATCAATTGCTGACCAATCAAGAGTAAGCCCAACATATTGATTTACTGCCAAATTACTTGGCGAAATATTTGCAACCGTAAGTGAAGTTGTAAAACTCCATACATTTGTCCATTCCGAAGTGTCAACTCCGTTTATAGCGGCTGCACGCCAATAATAAGTTGTGGTAAAAAACAGATTGTCAACATAAGTCTGTGATTGGTTTGCGCCTGTAGCTTCAGATAAAAGCTGAGGAGAACTAAAATCAGGAAGTGTGTCGAGTTCGTACAAATAGCCTGTATTTCCTGTAATCGATGACCAATCAAGAGTAAGTCCAACATCTTGATTTACAGATAGGTTAGAGGGAGAAGTGTTTTCAATTCCTGATGATGTTGTAAAACTCCATGTTTCTGACCATTCCGAAGAGGTAAACTCATCTAGGGTTGCTGTCCTCCAGTAATATGTTGTATTAAAATATAGGTTGCTTACATAAACCTGTGAAGAGTTTATAGGAGTAGCATCCGAAATTAATAAAGATGAATTAAAGTCAGGGCTGGTATCTATTTCGTATAAGTAGCCATAATTACCTGTTACCGCAGACCAATCGAGAGTTAAGGCTACGGCTTGATCTAAACTACCATTGCCTGGAGATTGATTATTAGGAGGAGCTATACAATATGCATTAATTGCTATTAAAAGCACTAAAACTGTGATGGTAAACAACTTTGACATAGATATTCTTATTTTAGTAATTTACTACAAAGGTACTGAATCTCTTGAAATATGGATGATATTGTTCATAAACTTAGTCTTAATATTGATAAATCGTGTTATATTCTAATTTCACAATCTTTATAGTTATTTTAAGGTGTAAATCAGTAGTTATTATTAGTAGTCCGTTAGAGTTAAAGGGTTGTAGGTAAGTTAATTACACGTATGTTTTTGAATTATAGATTTAAAATAATTATTGTTGAATAACATATTACAAAATAGATTGAGATACAATTACTATTTCTATATTTGTATTATCTAAGAAGAGCGAAAATCGGTCTTTAAAGAATTGAGTTTATTTTTTTAATTATCTGACCTAAAGAGACATCTGATGGAAAAGAGAATTGGCGCAGCAATAATACTGATACAGGAAAAAACCTCTATTCCTGAACTTAATGAGATTTTAAACCAAAATAGTGATATTATAATTGCTAGACAAGGTGTTCCATTATGTAATCGCAATCTCAACATTATTTCTCTAGTACTCGAAGGTACCACCAATGACATCAGTAGTCTTACAGGGAAAATTGGTAAATTAAAACACATTCAAGTAAAATCAGTATTAACAAAAACAAAAGTTGAAAATGGCAACAAAAGAAACATGGGCTGAGCAAGTTATTAAGCAAGATGAAATTGACAAGTATTTAATTAATGGTAAGGATTTTATTGACGAGCAAGAAATACTTAGTCATTTAGAAGACAATAAGAATCCTGATAAGCAAAGAATTCGTGATATAATGCAGAAATCGCTTGCGATTGAGCGTCTTAATCCCGATGAAGTTGCTGCATTATTAGCTGTAGATGACGAAGATTTATTACAGGAAATGTATGAAACAGCATTAGAAGTGAAACGCAAAGTTTATGATAATCGTATTGTGTTTTTTGCTCCTTTATATTGTTCAAATTTATGCGTTAATTCATGTTTATATTGTGGTTTTAGAAAGGAGAATACCGAAGAAAAACGTCGTATTTTAACTATGGATGAAATTCGTGAAGAAACACGAATTATGACCAGAGAAGGGCATAAGCGTATGATTATTGTTTTTGGTGAACATCAACGTAGCAATGCCGATTATATGGTAGAATCTATTAAAGCGGCATATTCTGTACAAGAAAAATCTCCTAAGGGACCAGGTGTAGGCAATATTCGAAGAATAAATGTAAATGCTGCCCCAATGGAAATATCAGAACTCAAAAAGCTTTGGGAGGCAGGAATCGGTACATATCAAGTGTTTCAAGAAACTTATCATAAACCTACTTATAAAATTGTTCATCCGGCCGGACCAAAATCAAATTATCAATGGCGACTCTATGCTCTTCACCGTGCAATGGAAGCTGGTATAGATGATGTGGCAACAGGAGCACTCTTTGGTGTTTATGATTGGAAATTTGAAGTGATGGGCTTGCTTTATCATGCAATGGACCTTGAACGTCAGTTTGGTATTGGACCACATACTATTTCGTTTCCTCGTTTAACTCCGGCAAGTGGATCAAAATTGAGTACAAAATCAAAATATCTGGTAAGCGATAAGGACATGAAAAAAATAGTCGCCATCTTACGCTTATCTGTGCCTTATACAGGATTAATTTGTACTGTAAGAGAAAAACCCGAAACTCATACTGCCCTAATGACTATTGGTTGTACTCAAACTGACGCATCTAGTAATATTGGTATTGGTGGATATACTGATGCTTTAAAAGCAAAAGCATTAGCTCAAGCAAAAGGAATAAAGCAAATTAAAAATAAACAGCAATTTATTCTAAATGATACAAGAAGCCTTGATGAAATGATTAGAGAAATGGCTAAACTTGGTATGATCTCTTCTTTTTGTACAGCAGGATATCGTTGTGGGCGTACCGGCGATAAAATTATGGGTTTATTAAAATCATGCACAGAAGGTAAATTCTGCAAATTAAATGCTGTTCTTACTTTTAGAGAATTTTTAGATGATTATGCTTCTGACGAAACTCGTGAAATTGGATTTCCTCTCATAGAAAAAGAATTGGCAGAAATTAAAGAAATGCCTTTTTATCAAAAAGGAAAATTACATGAGAATTTTTTAAAAAAATACGAACAAATTAGTAATGGAGAACGAGATATTTACATCTAAAGATATACATGAAATTTCTTGTAGGTATTCTGATTTTAACGACTGTCTTAATGCTGTTGCAGATAAACTAAAAGCTATTACCGGTATTAATATGTATTTTTGTGAAATACTAGGTGCTCGATGGTCGTTTTGTGCCGGTGATATTAAATTAGATATTCCTCAACATAAAATTAAAATTTCTGATAATTATGGAATTATGACTGGAGAAATATGCATATCGGAAAATCAATGGGTAAAAATTCTTAATGTGTTGAGAAATTTTATTGAACAAAAAGCCCTGTAAGTTTTTTTTTTGATTGAAAAGATATACAAATCAGAATATTAGAAATTTAGTTTCCCGTCTTGTAGCAAACAAAGTATCCAAAATCCAGCACTACTCAACAAATACTTAATATTAAATCAAAAAAATACTATAAAAGTCTCTTAGATATTGCAAAATTTATGTTATATTGCGAGAGAAAACGCACTAACTCGTTTATAAATGCTTACAATTAATTACAAATGTTTAACACACGGATATATGAGTTTGTGTTTCAGGCTTTTGCGGGTTGGGTGTTTTTAT
>JAQVOJ010000106.1 GCA_028702675.1 Bacteroidales bacterium | reverse complement strand
TAGGTGCGACACACTTCGGGGTTGTATTGATTATGATTATTGGTATTTTTAAAATATTCGACAACAATTTGCATCCTTTACTACATCGCTTTTTTGGGGTTTATTGAGTGGGTTATTTGAAACTATTTGCAAATTAAAAAAAGCCGGAAAAACCGGCTTTCTCTGTGCCCAGAACAGGAATCGAACCTGCACCCACTAATGTGGACATGGCCCTCAACCATGCGCGTCTACCATTTCCGCCATCTGGGCTTTTAGAGTGGGGCAAAAATAGTATTTTTTATTTTACTTAAAAAATGATTTTATAAAAATTGTGGTTTTAGCTTTTTGTAATTAGTTCGAGTGCTTTTTCGAGTAGTTCAGTAGGATGTGCAATGTTAATTCTTATAAAATTTTTCCAATTTCTGCCAAAATGTTCTCCGGGGATTACGGCAACTTTACTTTTCTCATACAAGTTTACTGCAAAATCGAAGCCATCAGTTTCAGGTTCCGGTATTTTCGCCCACACAAAGAAACCGGCATCTGCAGGATAGCATTTATACCCTGCCTTATTAAGACTTTTTTCTGCCATACTAATATTTGACGTGATTTTTTGTCTTAAATCTTTCATATAATGTTTTGCAACTGTAGGGTATTTAGTAACAAAGCTGCCAAGTGCAATTTGAAGAGGGTGGGGGGACGAAAGTCCTGTATAATCATGAATAGCAGCAATATCTGAAAGTATTGATTTGTGAGCGACTAAATATCCTAAACGCCAACCGGTAATCGAGAATTGTTTGGAAAAACTGTCGGCAAAAAAAACTTTATTACTAAGTGCGTCAAAAGGATAGAAAGGTGGTTCGTCTTTAAACAAATGTTTGTAAACTATATCAAAAACTATTGTTACATTATTCTTATTGCATATCTGTAAAATATTTAAAATCAGGTTTTTATCATAGATTTTGCCAAGAGGATTTGCCGGTGATGCGAGAAAAAATAAGTTAATATTATTCTTTTCAATAGTGTTTTCCAGTTTATTTAAATCTATGCTAAAATCCGGCTCAGCAAAGAATTCAACGAAATCGTTATTATAAATATTGGGTAATTGCGAATAAGTTTCGTACACAGGCGAAATGCTCAGTACTTTTAAATCTTTGTTGTGCTGTTTATACAAATACAAATACAAAAGTGAAATTGCTTCGGTGCCGCCATTGGTAATTAAGATATTATCTTTAGTGATATTGCTGCTATTTAGTTCATTTGCAGCGTATTGTCTTAATTCGTCTATTCCGTATCCTGGTGCATATTGATGAATACTTTGTGGAAAGGACTTCTTGAGTTCGGTTACGAGTTGCTCAGGTGGACTAAAACCCGGTAATCCTTGAGCTAAATTAATGCCACCTTGTTGTTTTACTTTATTGCTAAAGTAGCTTATAAGTGAGCCAGAGTATTTTTTTGGGAGTAACATAAAATGAATATTATCTTTATGAAAGTGGAATTAGATTGTCCATATAGGTATTTGATTACTAATGTTTTGTACGCAAGCAAACTTTAATAAAATTTCCGGATAAGTTTGCTTAAACAGTTTATACTTATGCTTTTTTATAGTAGAACAACTATATTTGATTTCAAGGGCAATTTCTTTATTCAAAATAAAATCAACTTCATTTTGTTCGCGGGTATTCCAATATTGGATTTGTTCAAGTGCATAATGTTTTCTTAACAAGTTATATGCAAGATTTTCAACCAGTTCGCCTTTGTCTTTACGTAAAACTAATGGAGTGAAGTCGTTTAATATCGCATTACGTAATCCATTATCTTGGAAATAAAACTTAGGCATTTTTCGTAATTCACTTGTTTTACTTTTCCAAAAAGGGCGCACATACGAAATATGAAAAGATTTGTTTAATATGTATAAAAAGTTTTGTACTGTTTCGTCACTTATATTGCAAATATTGGCAAGTTCATTTCTGTTAATTTTGTTTCCCGTTCTATCTGCAAGAACTTCAACAAAATGCATAAATTCTGTTTCTTTCCTAATATTGGATTCTAAAGCATCTTTCTTGAGAAATGAATTTACTAATTCGCTTAAAACAATTTGTTTTTCATTGTAATCTTCACTCATTACAACTTTTGGATAACCTCCATATACTAAATATTCTTCTATTTCCTTCTTAAGTATATTAATATACATAATTGGAATTTCTGTTTGAGAATTAATCCCATTTTCAACGTATTGCGATAACTCTGTATGCCCTTTGCTTAATAGTGTTTCTTTAAATGAAAATGGACTTAGATGAAATATTCTTTTTCTTCCAACTAATGAATCTTTAAATTTTCTATCAATATAAAATGCACTAGAAGCTGTAACAATTAGTTTTATTTTTTCTTTGTACTCATCAAATATTAGTTTTAAAAAATTTGTTGGGTTTTTTAAATATTGAATTTCATCAATAAATACATAAATTTTTTTTGTAGATGAATTAGGAATTATTAAAAACAGGTTTTCGGGATTTTGATCCAAAAGTGTTTTTATATCATATCTTTCTAAA
The DNA here is from genome assembly GCA_028702675.1 of Bacteroidales bacterium. Taxonomy (GTDB): domain Bacteria; phylum Bacteroidota; class Bacteroidia; order Bacteroidales; family ML635J-15; genus JAQVOJ01. Next base: position 5,654 of record JAQVOJ010000106.1, on the reverse strand, counting down.
GTAAAATAGTAATTGATGTATCCCTCAATATTTAAACTATTTTTAAGGCTTTTTAATAAGGTAGTTTTTCCAACTTGACGAGCGCCTGTTAGTATTGTTACTTCTTCTTGAAATATGTGAGCTTTAACTTCATTAAATATATTTCTCTTTAGTATTTCCATGAAACAAATATATAATATTTAATCTTAGAAAACAAGAAATACCGATATTTTTCAAGGTAAGCATATAAAAAACTCCGATATTTCTCAAGGTACACCTTTAAAAATATCCGATAATTTTCAAGCTAAACTTACTTCATCATATCCTTAATAGCTTCTGCAAGGCGTGATATTCCTGTTTTGATTTGTTCGTGGCTTGCAAAGCTAAAGTTAAATCTCATAGTATTTTTACCGCTGCCATCGCAATGGAAAACTTGACCAATAACAAAAGCTACTTTTTTCTCTATTGCAATATGGAAAAGTTCTGAGGCATCCATGTTCTCGGGAAGGTTTAGGAATAGAAATAGTCCTCCTTCTGGTTCTGTCCATGTAACACCTTCGGGCATCATTTCGCGGAAGCATTTAAGCATTAAATCGCGTTTTTCGCGGTATGCATTAATGGTGTTTATAAGGTTTTTTTCTAATAGCCCTTGTTTCATATATTCGGCTATAATTAATTGAAGAAATGCCGGTGTACAGAGGTCGGTACTTTGTTTTGCAACAATTAATTTGTCTATTAGTTGGTCATTTCCTAATATCCATCCCATACGGAATCCGGGTGCGAGTATTTTCGAAAATGTTCCGAGTGTTAATACAAAACCTTTGTTGTCTAATTCGTAAATCATTTTTTGCGGTTTGCCATCGAAACGTAATTCGCGATATGGGCTATCTTCTATTATGAGAACATTGTATTTGTAGGCAAGTTCAAGAATTTCGCGGCGACGAAATTCGGGCATTGTAATACCTGCAGGATTTTGAAAATCGGGAATAATATAAATAAATTTTGGTCTTATTCCTTGCTGTTTTAGGTTTTCGAGAGTTTCGCTTAATTTGTCGGAACGCATTCCATGCTTATCAAATTTAATACCTATTAGTTCCGCTCCATAAGCTGCAAAAGAGCTTATTCCACCAAGGTATGATGGTAGTCCGCAAATGACTTTGTCTCCGGGGTTGATAAAGATTTTACCCACTAAGTCTAACCCTTGTTGCGAAGATGTTGTGATAAGTATGTTTTTAATATCAATATTAAGACCTTCTCTTTTGTATTTTTGACTTAGCTGCTCTCTAAGTTCAACACAACCATCAGTAGTGCCGTATTGCAGAGCTGTAATTCCTTTTTCGGTTAAAACTTTTTCGGATATTTTTTTTACTTCCTCAACTGGAAACGATTCTGGCGAAGGTAGTCCTCCGGCAAATGAAATAATATCGGGTTGTTGTGTCAATTTTAATATTTCTCTAATAGCCGAACGCTTCATATTGCCGGCAATACGTGAATAAAGAGTGTCGATATCTTTTATCATAATAATTAGAATTTTGATTAAATGTTTTCAAAAATACCAATTACTATTGAGCTATCAAAGAAATAAGTTTTAAAACAGGGAGTAGGCTATGTTAAAAATTAGCTTTCAGAGCTTTGTTATGAATTATGGCAAATAGGCTTTGATTTTATTATTGGGATTGGGTTTTTGGCATGTGTTTTTGCTTTTCTTCGAAGCAAAAAACCATGCCAAAAACCTTGTTGATCTTAATTAAACAGTTTTGAAGTAAATAAAGATTTAATTATATTGAATACAAAAAAATGCTCACTAATAATAACGAATTAAAAGTGAGCAGTATCAGCCAAATAAAGCTAAAACTTATTTGATTGCTTTTTCGTAATATTCAGAAACTTTATCCCAATTTACTACATTAAAGAAAGCTTCAATATAATCACCACGTAAGTTTTGATATTTTAAGTAATATGCATGTTCCCATACATCTATAGCTAAAATTGGTGTGCCTTTTTCTTTAGCAAATTCCATCAAAGGATTGTCTTGGTTAGGTGTTGAAACTACCTTTAGTTTCCCGTCCTGAATTATTAACCATGCCCATCCTGAGCCGAATTGCCCGAGTGCGGCATTTTTAAATTCAGACTTAAAACTATCGAAACTTCCAAAATCACGAATTATTGCATCATTAAGCTTTTTTGAGGGTTTCATCCCTTTTGTGGGAGTTAGAATATCCCAAAAGAATTCATGATTCCAACTTCCTCCACCATTATTCCTTATAGCAGCAGGAGTTTTTTCGCTAATTAGTTTTTGTAATGTCATTAGATCATATTCAGAATATTCGGTACCTTCGATTGCTTTGTTAAGTTTTGCAATATATCCCGCATGATGTTTGGAATAATGTACTTCCATAGTTTTTGCATCAATGTGCGGTTCTAGCGCATTAAACTCGTAGTTTAGTTCTTTCTGAATATGCTGTGCGTTTAAATTTATTGTTGAACTCATAATTATTAAAATTAAAATTGTTAAGATTGATTTCATGATATTTTTATTTTATAATTTGTGTATGTATAACAAAAACCCAATGAGTTTGTTTAATGTCTCATTGGGTTTCATAAATATGATTTTCGAAAAAAAGTCTACATCTGCCTAATCTTCCATAAATGGATATTTATAGCTTTCGGGAGGTAAAAAACATTCTTTAATAGTACGCGGGCTAACCCATCGCAGTAGATTGATTTTTGAGCCAGCTTTGTCGTTTGTTCCTGAACCTCTAGCACCACCAAAGGGTTGTTGATTTACAACAGCTCCTGTTGGTTTGTCGTTGATGTAGAAGTTGCCTGCTGCGTACTTCAGTATTTTCATTGCGTATTCAATAGCATATCTGTCTTTAGAAAATACTGATCCTGTAAGCCCGTATATTGATGTATTATTTACTAAATCAACTGTTTCTTCCCATTTTTCAGAATTATAAATATAAATAGTAAGAATAGGTCCAAAAAGTTCTTCTTCCATAGTAATATAATGTGGGTCATTAGTAAGAATTATTGTAGGTTCAATAAAATATCCTTTCGACTTATCGTATCCTCCCCCACGAATAATTTCTACATTTTTGTCTTTTTTTGCTTTGTCAATAAAACTGACAAGCTTATTAAATGAAGCTTCATCAATTACAGCATTAATAAAATTAGAAAAATCTTCAACTGGTCCCATTTTGATTGTCTCCATATCACAATTAATCTCCTTTAAAATTTCTTCCCGGAGAACATCGGGAATATATGCACGCGATACAGCAGAACATTTTTGCCCTTGATACTCGAAAGCTCCACGTGTAAGTGCTGTTGCTACTTGTGTCGGGTTAGATGATTTATGAACTAATATAAAGTTTTTACCACCGGTTTCACCTACTACTCTAGGATAAGATTTATATATTGGGATATTTGTTCCAATTTCTTTCCAAATATTTTGGAAAACACTGGTAGAGCCGGTATAATGAATTCCTGCAAAATCGGGATGCGAGAAAATAACTTTTCCTGCTTCGGGACCCGAAACAAATACTAGATTAATAACTCCATCGGGTAATCCGGCTTCACGGAAGATATTCATAATTATACGTGCTGAATATATCTGTGTGTTCGAGGGTTTCCAAACTACTGTGTTTCCCATCATTGCAGGAGCTGATGGCAGATTACCAGCAATGGCAGTAAAGTTAAAGGGTGTAAGAGCAAATACAAATCCTTCTAAGGGTCTTTGCTCAACCCTGTTCCAAAGATTTTCTGTAGAAGATGGCTGGTCGTTATATATTTCAGTCATATACTGAACATTGAACCTTAAAAAATCGGCTAATTCACATGCAGCATCTATTTCTGCTTGATGCACACTTTTTGATTGACCAAGCATAGTGGCTGCATTAATTCTTGCTCTATAAGGACCGGAAATCATTCCTGCTGCTTTTAAAAATATGGAGGCTCTTTGTTCCCAACGCATTCCCGACCATTTTTCTTTGCTCCTTAGGGCTGCATCAATTGCCATTTCTACATGCTCTGAAGTGCCTCGATTATAGTATCCCAATAAATGATTTATATCGTGAGGTGGGTGGATGGAAATCTTCTTATCAGTAAAAATCTCTGTCCCATCTATTAGCATTGGAATATCTACAACTTCATTTCTGGCTGAATTAATTGCCTCTATTAATTTTTGTCGTTCTTGCGAACCCTTTTTGTAGCTCAATACCGGTTCGTTTTTTGCCGGTGGAGCATGATAAACATGTTGTTGCATAATAATATATTTTTATTGATAAACATTATAAACTATATTATGTTTAATTAAAGTGAATACGATATGTAAATAAATACATAACGAAGATAATGCATTAAAATTATACCTTGAATTAAAATGTTATTAAACATTGATTGAATTATTTTTTAACGAATGGGTTTAAACAGTATTATTAAACTAAGCAGAGCAATATTTGTAATTTTAATAAATTATCGAGAAACAATAGTATTAATTTTCAAAGCAACTAAGTAATTCGTTAAAACTTATTTTATAAAGCATATTAGCTGCATTGGTTTTTTGAAGTTTATTTTCGATTTCGTTTTTTTGATATTTACAGCCTATAACTGAATCACAAATTTCGTTGATATTACCGGAGCAGAAGAAGTCTCCAAAAATTTTACAATCTCTAATAATGCCATTTTTCACTAATAATTGTATTTCTAATTTTCCTCCCTCGAATCGTTGAGACTTGCTTAAATTAAATTCCGGAGATGCTCCGTAATTCCATTCCCAAGTGTTAAATTTACTATTTTCAATATTATTTATTTCCTGCAAATCTTGTTCTGACAAATATATAGTTTCCATATCTCCTTTAAGTAATTGAATCATTTCATTTCTAAATTCAATACTATTCATTTGAGGGTTTTGAAGATGAGGTTTTAAGTTAGTAACACGGTCGCGTACAGATTTTATGCCTTTGCTGAGTATTTTTTCGTCGTTAACTTTAAGCGAAAGAACAAGATTGTCGAGGTTTGTATCGAAAAGCAATGTTCCATGATGCAAAAATCGGTTGTCGGTTGAGTATTGAGCATTCCCTGAAAATTTTTTACTGTCAATATTTAGATCATTTCTGTTATTGAATTCAGCATTTGCACCTAATTTTTTTAAAGCGTCAATAACGGGAGTTGTGAATTCTTTAAAATCTTTAGCTTTCCCGTCTTTTTTTAAAGTAATGAACGAAAATTGCCAACATTCAGGGTCGGTATAAACTGTGCCTCCACCACTATTACGTCTAGTAATTTCAATATGATTTTCTTTGGCAAATTCTTTGTTTATTTCTTCTAATGTATTTTGAAATCTACCAATCATTAAACAAGGATTAGTTCTCCAAAACAAAAAGTACTCATCATCGAATTTTGCATTTTTCATGATGTATTCTTCTACTGCAAAACTATACGATGCTCTTAAGTGGTTTTTAAAATCAATAAATTTCATAGTTAGTAGTTTTTATTTTAGTGAAGACGTCTAAAGCATTATATGAACTTCTTACATAAGGACCAGAAGCAATATATATAAATCCAATTTTTTTCCCGTAGTTTTCTATTTCATTAAATATTTCGGGTTTAATGTAGCTTTTAAGTATAGCATGATTGTGTGATGGTGGAAGATATTGCCCTACAGTAAGAATATC
>JAQVOJ010000105.1 GCA_028702675.1 Bacteroidales bacterium | reverse complement strand
AAGCAATCACCCGAAGAATTGATGAAGTTTAAAGGTATTGGCGAAGCTAAAGCAATAAGCATAGTAGCAGCTCTGGAACTTGGTCGCAGGCGTAAAATATCAGAGGCACTTAGTCGTCCTAAAATTTCGTGCTCTAAAGATGCTTTTGAGCTTTTTCAATCAATAATTGCAGATTTACCACACGAAGAGTTTTGGGTACTCTTGCTAAATCGAGCAAACAATGTGATTGATTATTTTAAAACAAGTCAGGGTGGTACGTCAGGAACCGTAATGGATGTAAAGATAATAATGAAAAAAGCTCTCGAAAAACTTGCCCACGGTATAATTATAGCACACAATCATCCATCAGGAAATAATAATCCGAGTGAATCAGACAAAAATATTACACAAAAGCTTAACAATGCCACTAAATTTTTTGATATTCAATTACTTGACCATATAATTGTTGCCGACAAACAATATTTTAGTTTTGCCGACGAAGGTTTGCTTTAAACCATATCAAAAACCTATCTTTGCGAAATGCAGGTTTTATTACCCAAAATATTGCCACGAGCCGAGTATAGTATTAAGCTTATATTCACAGACATCTTAGGTGTTGATATTGAAATAATTACAAATCCCCAAAAAGCAAGAAACAATTGTTTGGTATATGGTGGTAAACCGGTTAAAAATTTACCTTTTTTGTTTGCCGATTCAATAATTCAAGAAAATGATATTTCTGCTAAAAACCCACAAGTGTTTTTTTGGGACAATACTCCAGTCTTTTTTACTTCAAGTGCCAACTCAATAATTCCTTTCGATATTTTTTCGGCAACATTTTGGTGTGCAAGTAGATACGAAGAATATTCAAATTTTGTGCCCGATAAATTGGAGCGTTTTACAGCACAAAATAGCCATGCATTTCGTAACAATTATTTAAATAAACCCATCATTAATATTTGGGCAAACAAGTTTGCTTTAGAGTTAAAAAAAGTATTCCCCGACTTAAAAATTGATAAACCAAAATTTCGATATATACCTACTATTGATATCGACAGCCTTTTTATGTATAAGCACAAAGGTTTTATAAGAACCATTGGAGCTTCGTTGCGAGATATTTTTAATGGAGATGTGAGAAATTTCAAGAAAAGATTTAATGTATTAACTAATAAAGACAAAGACCCTTGGGATTGTATTAATGATGTTATAAATCTCCATACTAAGCAAAAAGAACAATTGAAAGTTTTTATATTACTGTCAAAATACGGGAAATACGATAAAGCTTCAGGGATACATACAAATTATTTTATACAACAATTTAAGAGTTTATTTGAAGTAACTAATATTGGCATACACCCCGGAATGTCCGGACATAGCGATTTTAAAATATGGGATGCTGAATTTGAGTTATTCAAAAGCTTATTCGGTGCTAAAGCAGTATTATCAAGAATGCATTATTTAAAATTAAATTTACCCGGCACATACGAATATTTGTTAAATAAAGGTATAATTGAAGATTACAGCATGGCCTATCCTGATACACCAGGTTTTAGGGCAGGAACATCAACTCCTTTTTATTTTTTCAATTTAAAAACTAACAAGCAAGAGAACTTAAAACTATATCCAACTGCTGTAATGGATGTAAGTTTAAAAAACAGTTTAAAATTTTCGGGACAAGAAGCCTTAGAATATTTAATTAATATATATAACAAAACAAAAGCCGCAGGAGGTGTGTTTATAAGCTTGTGGCATAACGAATCTTTTTCGGGATATGGCGAATGGCAAGGATGGGACAAAGTTTATTATGATTTCATAAAATATCTAAATAATAATGCCGATTAAGCACCTGGAACATAAGGATATTGACAAAATTGCATGGAATAAATGCATTGCAGCTGCTTATAATGGGAATGTTTATGTATGGTCGTGGTATCTTGATATTGTTAGCCCAAATTGGAATGCTATAGTATTAGACAATTATGAGGCTGTAATGCCATTAACATGGAATAAAAAATATAGAGTTACTTATATTCATCAACCTTTTTTTACTCAGCAACTTGGGATTTTTTCTAAACATTCAGTAACCAAAACAATGTTGAACAAATTTTTAAGTAATATTCCTTCACAATATCAATATGCAGAAATTTCGATGAATGTGAATATCAATAAAGAATACTTCGACATTCCAATAGCAGAAGGTATTACCTCTCATTTAGATTTAATAAGAAATTATACTGAGCTTAGAAAAAACTACAATACCAATACAATACGAAATATTAAAAAAGCAAACAAACACGATTTACATTTTCAATTTTTAGATAAGCCTTGCCAGATAATTGATTTGTTTCGTTCGAGTAAGGGTAAGGAGCTTAAAGAGCTGAAAACGACACATTATCAAAAACTTGAAGCATTAATGAATTATGGAAAAGATTTTAAGCTTGCAATGTTTCCCGGAGTTTTAGACGAAAAAGGAGATTTGTGTGCAGGTGGATTTTTTATGTTTTCGCATAATAAACTTGTATTTATTTTTGGGGCAAGCAATAAGAAAGGCAAAGAAAACGGTGCTATGTTCTTACTAATTGACAATATTATAAAACAGCACTCTTCTAAAACATTAACTATTGATTTTGAAGGTAGTATGGTGCCTGGTGTGTTGCGATTTTATCAAGGCTTTGGAGCAAAAAAATTAGTTTATCCCAGAATTAAAATTAATAATCTCCCAAGTTTAGCAAAAATCTTTAAAAAATAGCAAATATGTTTTTGCAACTAAAAAATACTGGTAAATTTATGTATAGTATCAAAATTATAATAAATTTGTATTAATTTATTAGTAAATATGAATATTTTTATAATTCAGTTTTTTATTAATTTACAAATATGAAAGTAAATAAAATCGGAGGTAAAGGTTCGTTATTTGACCAGTTCATGGCAGAAATTAGAGAAGAAAACATACAGCTCGACCGTATGCGTTTTAGGCGTAATCTGCAACGAACAGGAGAAATTTTAGCTTACGAAATAAGCAAAGAATTAAATTTTGATAACGAAGACATTCAAACTCCGTTAGGCATTGCCAGTGTACCCACAATGCAAGAGCAACCTGTAATAATTTCGATATTAAGAGCTGGATTACCTATGCACGAGGGGATGTTAAATTATTTGGATCATGCCGATAGCGCTTTTGTAGGTGGATATCGTAAGTATGAAAAAAATGATAGCTTTGATATTTTGATAGATTATATTACCTGCCCTGATATTGAAAACAGACTTGTTATTATGTGTGATCCTATGTTAGCTACCGGGCAAAGTATGGTGTTGACTTATAAAGAGCTTTTAGCACATGGAAAGCCCAAACAAGTGCATGTTGCAACCCTAATTGCAAGCAAAGAGGGTATAGAACATCTTGAAAAATATTTGCCCGAAAATTCTACTCTATGGGTGGGAGCAATAGATGATGAATTAACAGTTAAATCGTATATAGTACCCGGATTAGGAGATGCAGGCGATTTAGTATTTGGTGAAAAAGAATAATAAACTATTCCTCACTTGCTATTCTAAAATCGATCTCTTTATCCTTAGCCCAAGTTTGTTCACTTTTATAAAAATAGACTGTGATTTTTGCGGTGTCTCGCATATAATTATAATCAATAAGCTCAATTCTTGATATTTTTACTCCTAATCGCTTTTCTAAATCTGCTTTTAATTCTTCTTTCCTTCGAGGATCAACTAATTCAATCTTTTCGTAAACAATTGTTGTAAACGATTCTGTTTCAAGAATTCTCATTCTAGCAATTATGTAATTAATTACAATAACTATCACATTTGCAAATACTAATTCTGCATAGCTGATTTTTTTGTTGGCGAGAGCATTTATTACCGATAAACTAATTACCACAAAAAGATAAGTCATTTCTCTTATCTGTATAGTAGTTGTACGATATCTTATAATTCCAAAAACAGCAAAAAGCCCTAATGCAAAACCTAATTGAAGCTTTACGCTTTCTAGTAAAAAACAAAGTAAAAACACCGAAATACCAATCATAATAAATGTAAAAAGATAGTCTCTTCGCTTTGTTTTAGGATAATATAATCCTCTTACAATTATCATTATACTTATAAAGTTAAAAGCAAATCTTATTACCATTGCTAAAAAATCTTCGAGGACAAATAATTTAATTCCAAATATTTTAACTGCGTCTAATAGTAATGTAATCATTATTGTAATTTATTAATAAACATTAAATCTTCTTTAAATGAATTCTTCTTTATGTTGGGCTGCAATAGCGCCATGCCTATACAATATTTACTAAACCCACGTGAATAAATCTTAAGCTCCTTAAGTGCATTAGCAAAAGATGAGCCGGCTTTTTCTCGTTCCGATTTAAGTTCAGCTATTGCGATGTGATTCAATTGTTTTGACTTATGGTTGACGTGTAGATTTAGATTATAATCAATTGTAATTCTTTCTTTTGTTTTAAAAGAAGCAAGAGTTATACGATTAAATGAATTTGATGAGGATTTTTTTAGATTGTTTTCTGAAATATTAATATGCTGTTTTATAAACTCAAAGGACTCATTATTAATTGAATCAATAGCATCAGAAGCAATCCTTTTTTTTACTGTTTGACCTTTATTGTTCTTCATCTTTATTTCAAGGAAATACTCGTTATTAATGGCATATCTCCTCAATCGGATTTTATACCTATTAAGCCGTTTATTATGATGTTCTATATATGTTGTAAGATTAGGGGTATCGAAATAATCAGTATTATATAATAATACCCGTTTGTTTTCTATTTCAAGAACTTTGTATTCATCAGAAACCTTATCAAGCAAAGCTTCAAGTTTGTTTATGCTAAAAACATGTTTAGTGTCTTGTCGCTTCATTAATTTTAATTGATTAAGCTCGTTAAGACTTATAGATTCAAATTTTTGCAGAATTTTTTGTATTTCCCCCTCGTTAAAGCTCATTAAAGTATTTATTCGTAGTCCCTATTTTGTAAGATGCAAATTTTACTTTGCAAATATCGTATTTATTTATTTAATAATAAACTAATTTGTATTTTAGGCAATGTAATTTGATTGATTTACTCTGATTTTTTATCTATAAAAAATGTTTACATTAACTATCCCAAAAAGCTAATTAATATACTCAAAATCAAAGTTTTCTAAGTTGTGGTTTAAATATTCATGGTATAATGTATCTATCTCAGTTTTTAGATATACAATATAGTCATCGCCCTTAAATGCGTTTAGTACTGAAGTAAGAGAGTTGTAAATGCTAATGCTAATATCGTTTTTAGATGAATATGTGGAGGAAATTAAGCTACAAATTCTCATGCTTTCGATGTATGCTCCGCTTGTCATTATTACGCTTAAACCATACATTTCATTTGAGTCCAAGAAGTCGCTTGCAATATAAAATATTGAATCTGCTAACTGAAATACAATTTCAGGTTTATCAATATTTGTCTCTAAGCTAGAAATAGTTGTGTTTAACATTTCGGGAGGTATAGCAAGTAGTCCGGCTAGTGTATTTAATTTTCCCATAATATTTCTGCAATCCTGCACACGTTCGTTATATCTTGCATAAGCCAAATCGGCAGAATACATACCAAAAAGCAATGCCAATTCTTTGCTATTAAGTTCTGCAGTATTAAAATCTTGCAATAAGTGAGTTTTACTATATGTAAAATCTGTTGGGATAATTTGTAAAACAAGGCTTTCGTAGTCGGGTAATTCGTTAATTAGAGAATCAAGATTAATTTGGCTTGTGTCAACCACAGTATTAGAAAAATCTTCCTTTATAGTTTTAATATTTCTACTTTCTTTACAGGAATAAAGGCTTAGAATTGATAAAAATGTAATAATACAATAATTCTTCATGCTGCAATACAATATTGTAGTCTGCAAATTAGTAATTTCATTTTAAACTTGTAATAGATTTAATTAAAAACTTTTAATATGTTTTCTAATTCTATTTCTCTTAGATTTAAATTTATTATTTTTCTGATTTAATTATATTAATTTTGCTTAAAATCAAATAAAATGTTTACAAAGCGACAAAACCAATACAATAAGCTAATACAGAAAGAGTTAGGCGAAATATTTGTTAAGCATGGTAAAGAGTGGTTTGGCAATGTGCTTGTAACTGTTACTATTGTTCGTATTACAAGCGATTTGAGCCAAGCAAAAGTATATCTCAGTGTTTTACCTTTCGAGAAATCTAACGAAGTATTGCAAAACACAAACTACCGGACAAAACAAATTCGTGGATTATTTGGAAATTTAGTTCGACATCAAGTTCGTCATGTACCAGATTTAGAATTTCATATAGACGATACTGCAGATTTTATCGAACGCATAGATAAGGCTCTCGGCAAGTAGATAATATATGAACTTCTCACTATACATAGCAAAACGATATCTTTTCTCACGAAAATCTAGAAATGCAATAAATATAATATCGGCCATTTCGATATTAGGTGTAGCAACCGGTACGGCTGCTTTAATAATTGTTTTATCAGTATTTAACGGTTTCGATGGTTTACTAAAAAAGCTTTATAGTAGTTTCGATCCTGATATTAAAATTACTAGCGAGAAATCTAAAACATTTGTTCCTTACACTCAACATTTAAAAGATTTAGAAAGTTTATCCTTCGTTGATGCATACAGTCTTACTATTGAAGAAAATGCTCTACTAGAATATGATGACCAACAGATAATTGCAAGTATGAAAGGTGTAGATTCTAACTTTTCTTATGTTACAGGACTTGATACTATGTTAATTGACGGGGAGTTTACCTTGGAATATTACGATAGCCCCGTTGCTATTCTTGGTAGAGCTATTGCCGGACGACTTAATATTGGTCTTGATATGTTGATGCCAATGAAAATTCATATTCCAAGCCGTACTGCTGAAGTTAAAGGTAATTTTCAGGATGTACAATCTATAATAAACACTGGGAATATTTATCCGATAGGAGTGTTTTCGATTCAGCAAGACTACGACGAAAAATATATAATTGTACCACTAAAATTTGCTCAAAATATTTTAGAGTACAACAATAATATAAGTGCAATTGAAGTAAAAATTAACAATACAGAAAATCTGAGTAAAGTTAAAACACAAATTAAAAACATTTTTGGGGAATCTTTTAAAGTTGCTGATAGACAAGAACAACACGAATTCCTTTATAAAGTTTTAAAATCAGAAAAATGGGCAATATTTATGATAATGGTTTTTATTGTACTAATTGCTTCGTTTAATATTGTTGGTTCACTAACCATGCTAATTATTGATAAAAAGAAAGATATTAGCATTCTTCAAAGTTTAGGTGCCGAAACCAAAACAGTAAGAAGAGTGTTTTTTATGCAAGGAATGTTTATTTCACTTATCGGAACATTGACAGGCTTACTATTAGGCGGAATTATTTGTTACATTCAGCAAACCTATGACATCATTAGTCTAGGAAAAGGTGGCTCTTATATTATTAATGCTTATCCTGTATTAATGAAAGGTTTAGATTTTATCGCAGTTTTTGGTGCTGTAATGCTAATTGGTTTTCTTGCGTCTTGGTTTCCTGTGAAATACCTTACAAGTAAATTTACGAAAAACGAATTTAATTAATAATATATGAGAAGGTTAGCTTTGTGTTGTGTTATGCTTTTTATGGGGTTTGGGATAATAAATGCTCAGGAAGAAGAACATACTTTTAAAATTTATCAAAAATTAGAAGCCGGATATATGTTCGGGGGGCAAGCTTATAACGATAATTTTAGCTATAACCCTGGTTTTCAAGTTCACGGTGCTTTTGGGATACACATTAGCAAACGATTTAATGCCGGTGTAGGACTTGGATATTATCAGCTTACTAAAGAAAAATTCTTACCCATTTTTGCCGAAGTAAATGGTTATACTAAAGGAAAAGACAAAATATCCAATATTATTAATTTCCAATTAGGATATGCTCCGGCATGGTACTCTGAACAGGTTGGATACAATGGATATAATTATAAAGGGGGAATTTATTTTGACGCTGGTATGGGGATAAAAATTAAAATTAGCGAATCTACCGATGTATATTTTAAAATATCTTATCGTCATCAATTTGCTCATATTACATACGAGTTGTATCCCGAAACAAAGTACAAAGAGTCTCTAAATTACGATTTGTTTAACATCGCATTTGGAATAAACTTTTCAAAATAAGAATAATCATAAATGTTAATGGGGCTTAAATCTTATAATAAAAAACTGTTTTTTGCATTAATTTTTGCATTAATTATATTTAATGGGTTTTCACAGACTATAGTTATAAACGAGGTGGTTTATTCAAACAAAGGTTGTTTACAAGACTCTTTTG
>JAQVOJ010000104.1 GCA_028702675.1 Bacteroidales bacterium | reverse complement strand
AAATAACAAATCTCAAATTACAAATAGCAATTAAACTACAAATAGCAAATAACAAACAGGCTCCGTCCTTGCGAACTCGCATCGAAAGCTTTCGAGAGTGAGTGAAGCAAACTGTATTTGAACAAATAATAATTTAAAAGAAAGCAAAATTATTTTTTATTTAGAATGCTTCTCATTTGTATCTTATTTTTCAGCATTCAACTCCATAGGCTGGCAAAACTTTTGCAGTACTTCAGGAACATTATCATAAGAACTTGATACAGTTGGCACAAGTGAAGTTTGTCCTTGGTCTTCAATTATTTTCTGGCCGGTTTCGTAACTAAGAAAGAATTTAACAAACTCTAAAGCCGCTTTTTTGTTTTTTGCAGTGCGAGGGATTGTAATTCCGTAAACCATAGCTTCTCCGTATTCAGTAATTTTTTCACCGGGTTTTTTACCATTTACTTCCACACTTGCTTTTGCATATAAACTATCATAATCAGGATTTCGCAGATTTATTTCATCAGGGAGTTTAATATAGTTTAACTGATGTTGTTCGGCTACTGAACGATAAAGAAAAATATAATCTACTTCGCCCTGCTCTAAAAAAGCGATTAAATCAGTTTCTTTTGGTCTAATATAGTTTAAATGACTTGTAAGAATTTTGCTTTTGTATCCGTGTATGTTGTAAAATTCTTCTGCAAGTTCTGCTACAATTACAGCTCTGTAACCACATGGGTCGCTATCAGGATCGGAACGAGCAAAAATAACATCATCATAAAAAAGCACTTCGTACCAATTATCGCTATTAATAATCTCAGAATATTTTGAATTATCGGTATAAACAATAGCCATTTCGTTTCCGGCAAATTTGATAGTCCAATCTGCATATTCAGGAATAAGTAATTCATCAATAATTTTATAATCGGCAGAGATATACACATCGCAGTCTTGATTAAGATCAGTAATTCTTCTTGCACCGGCTTTGCTACCCCATGCTTCGGTAAGAATTTTAATATCCGGATATTTTTCCATAAAATCATTAGATATTAACTTTACAGGAACCGACATGCTACCTGCATGAATAATTTTTAGTTCGCCGGATACATTATTTGTATCAGATGCATTCTGTCTATTTATACAAGACACAGAAATGAATATTACCAATGCACTAATTATAATACCAATATTTTTCATTCTTCGTTATATTTTAATTTGCGTTTAAACTTGCGTATTACGTTATGAACTGATTTTTGAAACTCTTTGTGAAACTCTGCATAAGCTTCAATAAATCTTTGTCCTTCATCTGTTAATTGAGTCTTACCACCTTTTTGACCTCCTCTTGTTTTTTCAACAAACGGGAAACCTAAAGCTTCTTCAGTTTTACGAAGGTCGCCCCATGCTTTACGATAACTTAAACCCAACTCGTTTGCTGCTCCCATAATTGTACCTGTCTTCTGTATAGCTGCTAGCAATGCCCAACGATCATCACCAAGTATTGATTCACCATCCTCGTTAGTTAAAAATATTTTATATTCTAACCACACGTGCTTGTACTTGTGTACTTGTTCTTTACCTGTCATATTGTAGTTTTACTATTAATTTAAACGTCTTTTCTTTATCATTCCTCCTTTAGCATCTTTTATACTGTTTATAATTACAAAAGCATCTTTATCAATTTTTTTTATTTCTGACTGCAACTTCGACAGTTCCAACCTTGTAATAACAGTATAAACGATATCAATATCATTTAAAGGTTCTCCACGCTTAGCAAATCCTCTTTGTCCTTTATAAATTGTGCAACCTCTGCCGAGATTTTCAACAATAGCTAAACGTATTTCTTTATTATGTATCGAAATTATTGTAACTCCAATATATTCTTCAACTCCGGTAACAACAAAATCGACTGTTTTTGAAGCCACCAGATAAGTTAGAATCGCATAAAGTGCAGTTTCGATCGAAAACACATAGGCAGCAAAAAGAAAAATAACAATATTGAAAATTAGGATGATATTTCCAATTGTTAGTGGGGTTTTTCTACTGATATAAACTGCCAAAATTTCTGTTCCGTCAATTACTGCTCCTCCCCTTATAGCAAAACCAATACCTAAACCTAAAAAAAATCCACCAAAAACCGAAACTAATAATTTATCGTTAGTAATAATATCTATCGGCAAAAAATGAACACTAATAGCCAACAAAACAATTGCAATAATACTTCTAAAAGCGAAATTACGACTAATTGTTGAAAATCCGAGAAAGACAAAAGGTAGATTTATAGCTACTATTAGGTAAGATAAAGGAATACCCGAAAGCTTTGTTGTAATAAGGGAAATTCCCATAACACCACCATCGATAAAATGATTGGGTAATAAAAATGCTTTTAAACCAAAGCTTGCAGAAACCACAGCAATAATAATTAAAAATCCATCTCTCAAATGTCCTCTAAAATTACTTTTTTGTTCAGCTACCCTTTTTAAATATAGTAATTGTTCGCTGGTATTTTTTATATCTTTATTTTTCATACTGTCTGTATCGCATCAAAATTTAGTTATTGTTGAGTACAATTTAATACAAAATTACAATAAACTTAAAAATATCACTCTTTTATTTGATTATTATCCAATAAGATTAGCATAACAAACAATAAAGTCATTCAAAATAATTAAAAGGTACGGGTAGTCCAAGATTTTCTAAAGAATCTTTATACATTTCTCGCTTTTTATAGTAATCATTAAACAAGGCTAAATTATCAATGCCCAAATTATCAATCACATACTTATTCCATTCTTCCATTTTATCCTGATTGGCTCCGTAATCTGTTTCATACAAAAACTTATAGCTTAATACTTCTTTTTCTTCCTCTATTTTATAATACAGCTTTGAAATATCTTCCAAGGATAAATTGCTGGTATCTAGTATAGATTGTAACTCACGCCGCTTAATTTCACACAAATCGAAATATATATTTACCATTGGATTTGTGTATTCTTTTACGGGCATTTTGTAATAAGAATAAATTTCTTCGAAAACCGAGTAAGTATCGCAAACCAACGAATCGTAAACCTTATTAACATCGAGCAATATTTGTGTTTTTAGTTTTACAAGCATAGAAGCTGAATAATTTATAGCAGCCTGCAAAGAAACTGTCTTATTCTTTGGGTATGACTTATGTATCATAACTCGTCGATCAGGAAACCAAAAAGTAAAAATTGCACTAAATCCCACATTGCCTTCTGCTAAAATTACTCCTCTCTCCTTTAATCCAAAATCTCTTCCGTAATTCCCCTCACGATAATAAAACTGTAACGAGTCTTTAACCAGTAAGCCAATGGTCTTTTTCTGTGATTCGGAAAGCAATAATGCTTCATTGTAATCCCAGAAATTATGATTGTAAGGTATTAGTTGAAGTTTCTGATAATCGTAAATTTCTGCATCATACTCAAAAAACGGAAGTATAAAAGGATTATCGTAATCGTAAAAATAAAGCACAGCATGCGAATTATATGTTAATTGTTTATCTAATGATGGATCAAGTAATTGTGCTCCCAATCCTCTAATTATTGTATATTTAAAGTCGAAACTTATCAATTCGGGAAATATATTTCCATCAATTAATTTATAATTTAAAGTAATATCCATACTCACATTCTTTAAGCTATCTTCAACGGTAGTAATAATTGGAAGTATTTCAGCATTATTGATACTTAAATTAATTTTTAAGGGCAACATCGTTTTTTTGTCAATCCACAATTCACCTTTAAACAAAGATTGCTCATCTGCTTTAGGCTTAAAGCTTATATGAAACATACTACTATCAGATGGAATAATGTTTAAGTAAAAACTTTTTTGCATATCATTTTTACTCATTTGGAGTGGAAAAGCGGGGTAATATCCATTATCGTAATCAAGTTTTAACAACCTTATTGCTTTAGATGTTTCATGATTTGAATAAAGAGTACTATTGTAAATGCTCTTAGCTAAGCGTCCGTTTTTAAGTAATAATGATATAATATTGTGCCCTTGCAAATTCCCGTTAAAATAGCACTCTAAAAATTCTACGGAAGTATTTTCTACTTTAGACTCTATGCCGTAATAAGCTTTAGAAACAATATAATTTTTGTTCTTACTAGTTTTCTTTCTGCAAGTGTTTATTAAATCATATAAAAAATCATCTTTTGCATTTATTGTGATTTCGGGTAACATATAATCCGTTTTCTTTAGGAATATTGTATTAGTTTTAACAAGATACTTAGCTTTAATTGAGATTGTTTGGTAACCGAGAAATGAAATTTCTAAAAGCTCCTCAAGCGATTTAAGCTCGATATTAAATATACCGTCGTAGTTTGTGATAGTACCTTTATTACTACCTTTTATAACGACATTACAAAAAGCTAATGGTTCTTTAGTATCAAAATCTTTTATTGAAGCATTAACACTTACTGTTTGTGCAAACACTGCACAAGATGATAATATCATCAATAAAGCTAATGGGAAACAAGCTCTTGGCATTTTATAAAATTTGCTTGTAAATTTAACTAAAATTGTAATAAAAAAGAATACATCAGTTAAATAATGTATGCGATATAAAATATTTTAACTTTATTACTTTACAGTAAGCTTGCGGTCGGTTACTTTATTACCGTTAAATATTCTAACTATATATAATCCTGCATTAAGTTCCGAAAGATTTAAACGTACTTGATTAGTATTAATCTTTTTAGAAATAACTTTAGACCCTATGAGATTGTAAACTTCAATTTTGCTAATTGTTTCGGCACATGTAAAATACACAAAGTCATTTGCCGGATTTGGATATACATTTACTTCCTGATTTGCAACAATCGATTCATTTTCTGTACTAAAAAGAAATTGATTTTTAAAGAAACGCCAAATTTCGTTTCTGTAATCAACATCGTTTGCGGGGGTATAATACCAAGTGTGAGTACCTTCGTTTACTTTAATATGTGCCACAGTGCTTTCGTTATCACCGTTCATATAAATGTATCTTTCGAAAGTAAATCCGTCAGCTTCTGTATCAGGGTATTGATAATAAACAGGAACTTCGGAACAATTATTATAATTTACCCAAAAATCTACGAGTTCTTGGGCTCCCATACCTGCGTCAATTTCTATTCCTTGCACTATCATTGTACCTTCGTCGTATCCAATAGTTTCGTCGGCAGTACCATGAATATGAATAACATCAATATTTTGAAATGGCTCCGGAGTATAATACAGACCATAGGTACCCGAAACTGAAGCAATTGCGGTAATTCTATCGCTAATATCACTTGCCATACGATTACACATAAACCCACCAAGACTAAACCCAACGAAATAAACTCTCTCTGTATCAATATTGTAATGATTTTCAAGCGAGTCTAAAATAGCAGTTAAGAAGCCTGTGTCGTCCACATCTTGGTTAAGAATTATTTCACCTAAATATGGAACTTCTGCACCAACTCCGGCATTCCAGCAATAACCTATAGACCCTAACATTGGGACTTCGGCATCTAGCGCCTGTGGTACAATTACAATTCCGTTTGCAGTATCAACAATTTCATTAAATCCTATATTATAAAAATTAGTCATATCGTCACCTAATCCATGTAAACAGAAAATTACTTGAGTAGGTTCTTGAGAGTCGTAAATTGATGAAACATATTCTAAATATACACGTTCTGTTCCATCCCATGTTAAATTTCGTGTATTTAGTTGTGCACTAACGAGGCTTACCATTAGTAGCAAGGTACTCAACAAAGTAAATATTTTTTTCATAAAGTCATTATTTTGGTTATTAATGTGATAAAAATAATAATAAAAATTGAATTACAAACGAGATTCCAATATTTTACGAACAAGATCAGGTGAAATATTTTTATTCTCACCTAATTCAACATATCCTCTATCTTCTAATCTTTTGCAAATTTTATTAATATCATGCACATTAATTTTATAGTCTTTTAGCCGTGTTCTTACACCAAGTCTTTGAAAATAACCTTCGGTAACATCAATAATTTCTTCTATACTATTTTCGTCGTTACCATTAATATTCCAAACTTTTAAGCCATATTGTAATAGTTTTTGTTTTTTCACATCTTGCAAGACAGTAAGAACACCAGGTAGGACAATAGCAAGAGTTTTAGCATGGTCTATACCAAATAAGGCTGTAATTTCGTGTCCTATCATGTGAGTTGACCAATCTTCGGGGACACCACATCTAAGCAAGCCGTTTAGAGCCATAGTTGAAGCCCACATTAGATTTGCATTAGTATCGTAGTCGTTTCGATTTTTCAATAACTTAGGACCTTCTTCGATTAAAGTACGCAAAATGCTTTCAGCAAATCTATCTTGTATAGGAGCATTTACGGGGTAAGTTAGATATTGCTCAATTACGTGTATAAATGAGTCTATAATTCCATTACTTATTTGTGTATCTGGCAAGCTGTACATTGTTTCCGGATCGAGGATAGAAAAAACAGGAAACGAGTTAGGATTAGAAAAGTCTAATTTTTCATTGGTTGATTTTCTGGAAATCACAGCATTGGAGTTCATCTCACTTCCAGTAGCAGGTAAAGTAAGCACAGTGCCAAAAGGTAAAGTTTTTGTAAATTTTACTCGTTTCGACAATATCTCCCATGGGTCGCCATCATTATAGTAAGTGGCAGCAGCAATAAATTTTACTCCATCAATTACAGAACCACCACCAACAGCTAAAATGAAGTCAACTGATTCATTTCTTGCAAGTTCAACTGCTTTCATTAAAGTTTCGTAGTCGGGATTTGCTTCTATTCCTCCAAATTCGAGAATATCTTTAGTTTTTAAAGCATCTATTACTTTATTGTAAATACCATTATTTTTAATGCTTCCACCGCCATAGCATAACATTATTTTTGAATATGCTTCTACTTCATGCGATAATTTTTCAGTAATCTGAGACTTCCCAAAATGTATTTTGACAGGATTATGGAATGAAAAATTGTTCATACTATATTTGTTTTTTTTAAATATTTAAAACTAATTGCAAATTTATGTTATATTTTATTCTATATACAATTTTAAAGTAAATTTGTTGTAAAAATATTTAAAAAACAGGGTTTTTATCTAAATGTACGCCCTCGCCAAACCAACCAAATTCCTAATAATATAAATGGGATACTCAACCACTGCCCCATTTTAATTGACGAAGCATATTCCTCAAATTCGACTTGAAATTCTTTAGTAAATTCAATAAAAAACCTAAATGCAAAAAGAACGATTAAGAACCAACCGAGAAAAACTCCATCTTTCCATTTTTTTCGCATCCGCATAAAAATAAAATAGAATGAAATAAACATAATAAAATAGAAAATTGCTTCGTATAATTGAGTTGGATGTCTTGGAGTCATATCAATATGTTCAAATATAAAAGCCCAATTTACATTTGTGGGCATTCCAATTATTTCGCTATTTACAAGATTTCCGAGCCTAACCATACCACCTGCAAGGGGAACAATCAGTACAACTCTATCAAGCATGTGCAAATAAGGGATTTTATTTTTTCGGCAAAATAGCCATACTGCAATAAGAATTCCTGCTGCTCCTCCATGGCTTGCAAGCCCTCCTTCCCACACTTTAAGAATTTCAATAGGATTACTTAAATAATAACCTGGATTATAAAATAAGCAATGCCCTAGACGCAAGCCTACAACTACGCCAATAATTACGTATATTGCAAATATGTCAACCTTTTGCTGTTTAAAACCTTCTTTTACTAATACACGCCCCATTATTAAGTAGCCAAGTAAAAATCCGGTTGCAAGTAATATCCCGTACCAACGAACTCCACGACCTAAAAGATTGAATGCTACCGGATCGGGATCCCAGTTAATAAATGCCAGTATTGTTTCCATAACTTATCAATTTGATTAAAATGCTAAAGTAATAATTTATTAAATTTCAAAACTCAAATTTCAAAACTCAATAAAATTCTAATGTTCAAATTCCAAAACTCAAATTTCAAAACCTATTTACATGAACATTACTATATTTTTAATCCCTACATTTGATATAGAATATACAAGTTACATAAAGAGACTAAGGTCAATAATCCACTTATCACAAAAGCATAATTATGAAAATAAAATTAATTTCTTGTCCTGCTTGTATTAACTCTTCCTTCACGCCCTGATGGAACTTTACCATCATCTTTAGTATCTAATTCAGTTCCTTTACCATCTCTGGTATTCTCTTTATCATTTGTTTTTTCGCATGGACTTGTAGGTCTATTGTTACCTATTCCGGATTGTGGCTGCCTATTACTTTCAACACATACCGACCATTGTCCCATAGACCCTGGATTTTTTCTACTTACACTTACTTCTAAATTACCTGTAAATAAATAATAATGTCCATTTTTCATAGTTAATGGGCTTCCATTTA
>JAQVOJ010000026.1:12877-32402 GCA_028702675.1 Bacteroidales bacterium | reverse complement strand
GTTCAAATTCAATTGCTTGCTTTGTCATATGCTTTGGTTTTTTTAAAATCTAAATCAAAGATACAAAGTTTGCAACTCAATTTTCATTCGTGTTTGTGCTTATGCACTATCATGGGTGTTTCATATTTCTTATCCATTTTATCTATAAAATCATCTATTTTAGATTGAATTTCATTTATGTCTTTGATTTCATCATCATCAAGCTTCCCGTCTTCACTGGCTTTGTTTGCAATTTCGGTGTATTCTTTAAATAGTTTTAGTTTTTTCTTTACGTCGGTTTTGAGTCCTCCGCAAGAGACAAACGTAATTATTACTGCAAGGCTTAAAAAAAAGCTTATTCTTTTCATAATTATATTATTGGTTATACTTACAACAAATATATAAAAATATTTCTATATTTATTTTAGTATTTAGCAACTAATGGCATTCTTCTACCAAAACCGAATGCTTTTGATGACACTCTTAATATTGGTGGTGCTTGAAAGCGTTTGTATTCATTTTGGTTAACCATCTTAATAATATCAATAACTTGTTGCTTGTTCATGCCTTTTACTTGAATTTCGGAAGCCGATTTTTTTTGTTCGATATATTGAAATAAAACATCATCTAAGATATTGTATTCGGGTAGGCTATCGCTATCTTTTTGGTCTGGTCGTAATTCTGCACTTGGAGGTTTTGTGATAGTATTTTCAGGGATTATTTCATTATTCCGGTTAATATATTTTGCTAAAAGATATACATCTGTTTTATAAACATCTCCAAGAACCGATAAACCCCCGTTCATATCGCCATACAATGTAGTGTATCCAACAGCAGCCTCGCTTTTGTTACTGGTATTTAGCACTATATGTCCAAATTTATTAGAGTATGCCATAAGCAAAACTCCTCTGGCTCTGGCTTGAATGTTTTCTTCGGTTATGTCGTTGTTGGTATTTGCAAATATTTCAGATAGACTTTTATTAAAACTATACCATAGTTCATTTATTGGAAGAATATAGTATTTAAGATTCAGATTATCAGCTAATTTAATAGCATCATCAATGGAATGTTGTGATGAGAATTGCGAGGGCATTAATAATGCGTCAACATTTTTTGGACCTAATGCATCTGCTGCAATTGCTATAGTAACAGCAGAATCTATTCCCCCCGATAATCCTAAAACAGCCTTTCTAAAAGAATTTTTTTTGAAATAGTCTTTTACGCCAAGTACAAGAGCTTGATATATGCTTGCAATTCTGTTGTCGCTTGTTTTTATTGATATATTTGCGGGTTTGTATTGATCTGTATTAATATGGCTAATATCTTCTTCAAAATATTTTAATTCTTTTACAATATCTCCATTAGAATTTATAAACATTGAGCCACCATCAAAAATAAGCTCAGTTTGTGCTCCAATCTGATTTACGTATATTAAAGGCAAATTATATTTTTTTGCATTTCGTTTAAGAATATTGATTCTCATTTTCTTCTGATTATGTGAAAATGGTGAACCTGCAATGTTTATAATTAGTTCAGGTTTAAGCTTTATTAGATTGTCCATTGGGGTTGTTTTGTACAACTTTTGTCTGGAAAAAACTTGTTGTATTTCTTGCTCGTCCCACAAGTCTTCGCATATTGTAAGAGCTATTTTTTTCTTATTTATTTCAATTACTTGAAAAATGTCGTTAGGTTCAAAGTATCTGTATTCGTCAAAAATATCATATGTAGGTAGTAGAGTTTTGTTAATTATTTTTTCAATTTTACCGTTTTGTAAAAATAATGCAGAGTTAAAAAGTTTTTTGCCTTCAGGGTTTTGATTAATTGTTGGGCATCCAATAATTGCAGCAATATCAGTACAATGCGATGCAATATGTTCAGCAGTTTTTATGGCTTCTTCCACAAAGTCTTTTTGCTCTAACAGGTCGTGGGGTGTATATCCTGTTATTGATAATTCTGAAAACACAATGAGCTCTGAACCTGCATTTTTAGCTTGATTTATAGCTTTAATAATTTTGTCGGTATTGTTTTTAAAATTACCGATATGATAATTTAGTTGTGCTAAAGTGATTTTCATTTTTTTGCTGCTATATTTTAATAAAAAACCCAACCAAATAGAGGTTGGGCTTGAGTAATAAAATCGATTATTAACTAAAACAATATTCCAAAAACAATCATAAGGTTATTTACTCCAATTTTTGGATTTGTTGTGTCGGTAGTTCCTCCAATATAAGGTTGCGAAAATACGTCAGATTCGTCAAAATCAAAGATATAACCTGTATAAACTAACTCTACAATTAATCTCGTACTTCCTGAAAGTGCATATTCTACTCCACCTCCAATATGCCAGCCCATAGTGAAAAGTCTTAACTCTTTTGATATAACATCATCGCTGTTTACAGCAACATCAGCTT
This sequence comes from Bacteroidales bacterium, assembly GCA_028702675.1. Lineage (GTDB taxonomy): Bacteria > Bacteroidota > Bacteroidia > Bacteroidales > ML635J-15 > JAQVOJ01. The sequence continues at coordinate 30,012 of JAQVOJ010000026.1, read as the reverse complement.
TTCCTTTAATATTAATTCCGGGTGTAATACCAGCTTTTAAAAAATAAGTCATATAACCAATTTCGTTTGTTTTACCTTTAAATCCAATTGGGATTTCAATATAATCAAGCTTATATTTCATATTAGTACTGACCATAACTGTTGTGTCGCCAAGGTCTGCTCTTGTAAAATCTTTAACACCGTATTTGTATTTTAAATTACCACCAACATTATTGTATTTTATCCCTGTGCTCAGTACAAAATTGTCAAGCATATTATAATCAATCATTGCACCAAATGTATATCCCAATCTAATGCCCTCATTATTAACGTGTTTGCTGTCAGTCCCAAACCAGCTTATATTGGGTCCTACAAACAATCCGCCGGAAATTTTTTGAGCAAAAATTGCTGTGCTAAATACCATAATGCAAATTACTAAACCTATCTTTTTCATATTATTAAAATTTATTATTTATTTTTGTTACAACAAATATATTAAAAGACTTTAACATAGATGCAATATTAATAAAAAAAGAGAAATAAGATTATTTCTTTTTAAAGTTTTAGTTTAATAGTATTGTTTAATGTTTATTTTTGAGGAATATGAATAGAAGAGTTTTATATCTTATACTTGCCTTAATATTGCTTATTGCAGTATCAATAGTATTAATCAAAGTATTGCATAAGAGAAATCCTTTAAATGTAGATGTTTCTGATATTAACATTGAGATAAAAATAGACCGGTTCGAGCAAGATTTATTTGACAGAGATGATGATATTGTTAAAAGAGTTGATTTTTTGAGCAAGAAATACCCATTATTTTATGAAATATTTAATGAGTTTATTATCAATATAGGACCCGCTACAAAAAAAGGTTCTGTTTCGTTGAGTTATATTAATAAACTAAATGTTTTTTTAAATGATTTTGCTGTAAAAGAATCTAAAAATGCTGTTGATGAAGAGTATTCGGACATATCAGATATTGAAGAAATGCTTACCTTAGGTTTTAAACATTATTCATATTATTATCCTGATTCGGTAGTTCCGAGAGTAGTAACATTTGTTGCCGGATTTAATCATTCAATTGTTACTTACGATAGTATATTGGCTATTGGTTTAGATAAATATCTCGGAAAGGATTGTGAATTGTATTTACGTTTGCAGATTCCTGAATATGCACGTTTTGTGATGGATAAAAAGTTTATTCCTTATGATTGTTTCCGTGGATGGGCAGAGATGCTTTTTCCATACAATGATAGTTCTGACAATCTTATAAATCGTATGGTTTATGAAGGGCAAATACTTTACTTTTTGGATGCAATGTTTCCTGGTAGTACCGATGAGCTTAAAATTGCTTATGATAAATCACAATTGAATTATTGCATTCAACATGAACGAGATATGTGGGGGTATTTAATAGAGAATAAGGTTTTGTTTACAAGCGATTATTTAAGAATAAAAAATTTTGTAGGACAAGCTCCCTTTACAAAAGATTTTGGTAACGACAGTCCACCACGAGTTGGTATTTGGATTGGCTGGCAAATTGTTAGGTCTTATATGAAAAATAATTCTTTATCTTTACAGGAGCTAATGCAAATTGATGATTATTATATAATTTTAAAAGATTCACAATATGATCCGTAAAAATTTATTTTTATTTACTTTCTTAGGTATATTAATTATATCTGTATTAGTAGTTGTAAGTTGTATCAAAGAAGATTATTATAATTATAATTCACAGAATGATTCGTCAAGAAATACTGCTATGGAGCAAGAGCTTGATACACTCCGGTTAACCGAAGAGGAAATTTCACTTGTTATGAGTGGCGATACGTCAGAATTGATGCGTGTATTTTTATTATACAATTTTGATGAGAATGGTGATACAATTTCTACTTACGAAGATAGTATTGTATTACGAACAATTAGCCGTGATGTTTCTCCCGATAGTACAAACGATATTTTAAAGCATCTTGTATATCGTATGTATAAAACCGTGAACGATCCTGAGCACCCTGGCGTTGGAATTGCAGCACCACAGGTTGGGATTAACCGTAAAATAATATGGGTTCAAAGGCAGGACAAACCAAACACTCCGTTCGAGGTCTATTTTAATCCCGAAATATTTCAATATGGTTCGCAGTTGCTTTATGGTTTAGAGGGGTGTTTATCGGTACCAGAAACAAGTGGATATGTTAAGCGCCCCCGGTCAATATTAATTAAATATGACGACTGGGGAGGAAATGAGCATATAGAATTGGTTGAATCTTACACAGCTAGGATTTTTCAACATGAAATCGACCATCTTAACGGGATATTATATGTTGATATTGCAGAATAATTAATCCCGAAGTTTATCCAATAATCGTCTGTCTTTTTTCGTGGGACGACCTGTACCTTTATCTCGTTCAATTATGCTCGTTTTTGCAATCTTTAGTTTAATAAACTCTTCTTCGGGTGTTGTTTCTATGATATAATCTTTGACTAATTTTGCCGAAACACGGCTTTTAGGAAAATCAATAACTTCAAACTTACGAACTATAGGCATTTGTTTTATCTCAATAATGTCGCCTATTTTTAAATTTCTTGACGCTTTAACAGGATTGTTGTTAATAATAATTTTTTTAGATTTACAAGCTTCGCTGGCTAATGTTCTGGTTTTGAACAATCTAACTGACCATAAATATTTGTCGATTCTATACTCCATGAATATTTGAAAAATTATTTAAAAATATATTGTAAAAACAGTAGATTTTGTTTGTAAAATTATTATTTTCGGAGCAATAAAGTGGAACTTTAACAAATTATATTTTATGAAAAAGAATTATATCCTATTATTGGTATTTAGTTTATTAATGCCATTATTGTTATTAGCCCAGCACACACCAACCAAAATAATTGGCTATTCTCAAGATTCAAATGAAGAAATTGATGTAGGAGTTTATGACGAAAAGCTTTTTGCCGATGTATTATTGATTGCAATAAACAATTATTTGGATACCATAGGCTACGATACTTTTGAAAAGCATGATTTTTTTGTAGAAGCAGCCCGCCAGCATTCACAAATAATGTCAGAAGACGAAAGAGCAAATCTTGAAGGAAGTGGTTCTTATAAAACTATTAAAGATAGATTGTTGATTATTGGTGGTACAGGCAGAGGAGATGAACTTGTTGTAAGAACTAGTCTCAGAGATGGTGATAAAACTTACACATATTCAGAGCTTGCCGAAATTGTTTTGTTTAGATGGGTAGAATCAGGAAAAAGTTCAAAGGTTTTGTTAAGCCGTAATAATAATTTCGCAGGAATTAGTTCTTGTTTAGACGAAAATAAAAAGCGATTGTATATTTCTCTTTATATGGGTAATTACGAATCTTTTAAACAAGGTGCCCATAAAGTAGGAGATATGGAATACCCATATACTTCAAAGTCGTATAGGCTTAAGCCCTACGAAGATCGCACATGCCGGAAAGCAAAAAGGCGTATGCCCAATATGGTTGATTTACAGAAAAATCTTGAAGTTTCGCCTACAGGTGAAATTATTTTTAAGTATGGAGATTTAAAACAATTTTCAAAATTCCTTAGAGGTAAAAAAGACGGCTTAGCCGTTGATATAGTGCAGAAATCTCAGTTTAATGATTGCGATTCAGAAAATATTGTTGATTTTGAGCAACATAACAGAGGAATAATGACCAAACGCATTTGGTCGAAAAAAATATTTAAAAGGAATCTTGCCGAACCAGATCCCGATGATAGAAGAGGTAGAGTGAAAAGACTAGAAGTGGTTTTGGGACACATGCCCGAAGGGCTTAGCGAAGACGAGGTAGAATTAAACCTTATTGTTATTAAAGATAAAAAAGTATGTGCAAATATAGCTCCATCGTATGTTGATAGAGGTATTTATGCTTATGCTCAGAAGCTCGATTTAATGCCCGATACAGTAGGAGGAGGAGACAAAAAATATGTTCCTGAAGCAACATCAAATAAATTAGAGTTTAAAATACCATTTGAACAAGGAAAATTCGATTACGATTCAGAAGATATGGTTCCCGTAATTGAAGCTTTAAATGAACCGTCTTTTATTATAAACAAGATATTTATTACAGCATATTCTTCATTAGAAGGTTCGGAACAGGAAAATGCGGTTTTGCAACGGAAAAGAGCAAATAGTATAGTTGCTGCTTTAGTAGAAAATCAAAATGCCAGTATGGTAGATTCAATTGTAACATTACCTAATTGGGATGATTTAAAAACTGATGTAAAAGGTACTAAGCACGAAAAATTGGCAGAGATGACATATCACGAAGCAATACAATATGTAAATGCTAATGCTATAGAAATGGAGGCAATTCTTGCAAATCATAGATATGCTAATGTTGTAGTGTGGGTTACATATGATATAGATGGCGATAAAGAGCAAGAATATGTTGTAAAACAATTCAATGATGCAGTTGAAGCCGAAAATCTTGACCACGCATTGAGAATACAAAAACATATTTTTAATCGTGTGCTTGAAGGTCTATATAATAGTAAAGCTGTTACAGGTATGAGAATACCAAATGGAAGAGATTATGTAGGATTAAATATGAACAAGATTTGTTTGAGAAAAATTGCCTATTTAGATCCTATTGACTCAACATATCTAGAACAAATAGATGATCTTTATAAACTTGATGCAACTAATCCTTATGTAAGATTTAACGACTTGTTTTGTGAAGTTAAGATGACAAATATGGGAGATAATTATGCTGTACAGGAAATTCAAGATAGAATTGATATGTTATACGATTCAGGAATTAATAAGAAAACTGTTGACTTATTAAATATTGAATTGCAATATCAGATTATGGATGTTTATAAAGATTCTCTTGGTTTTGATCATCCCGTTGTTGTACAAAGTTTAGAAAGAATAAAACGTATTATTGATTTTGATGATCTTAATTGGCAAAATTCGCTAAAACTTGCCGGCGTTTTTGTTAACCATGGCGATTATGAATATGCTATAAGTTTACTAGACCCATGGATTAAAGAAGATATTGTAAATGAAACATTATTAACAACTTATATCTCTCTTTGTACAAAAATAGATAATAGAATCTATTCTAATAAGTTTGTAATTGCTATGGAAAAATTATTGCAATATGATAAAAAGGCGTTCTGTAAGCTATTTAAAGGTGGTAAGTTGTCGATTCAAACTTTTACAAATACAAAAATAAAAGAAATGTATTGTAATGAATGTAAATAAAGGAATGATAAAAAATAATAAACTCCTGCTAAGTAGTAGGAGTTTTTTTATTGCTTGTGTTTTATTGGTTTTAAACTTAAGTAATTATGCTCAATCCTATAATATTAAAGGATACATAGATAGTGGAGCAGACAAAAATATTATTTTGTGTACCCAATTTGGAGATTTTAGTAGAGTAGTTGATACAATATCTGTTGATAGTGAGGGATTTATAGATTATTCAATTCCTTCTCATTTTTCAAGAGGATTATATAGAATATATCTTTATAAAGATGTATGGTTCGATTTAATATTGAACAACGAGAATATTAGTTTTTCAACAAGTGCTTATGAACCCGAAGTTTTTATGGTAATCAACGAATCGGAGGAGAACAAATTATTTTATAAATTTAAATCAAAATATTTTGGGATTAAACGAAAACTAAATATTCTTTCACAAGTTATAGTCTCATACCCCGATGATCCATTTTTAGAAAAGCTGGAAAAACAGTTTAATAAAGAAAAGAAAACCTTAAACAAGCATATATCTACAATTACAAAAGGGAAAGAACAATTATTTGCTTCAAAGCTCATTCATTATTATTCTGAATTAATTCTGCCAACAGGTATTTCCGATGATGAACTTGTTGAGTTTTATAATGATAATTATTGGAATTATTTTCCTTTAGAAGATTCAGATTTAATGAATAGTGATGCTTATACAGTAGCATTGGTCGGTTTTTTAAAGGTGCAAATTCCCCGGAATGCCAGTTTTGATAAAATGCAGGAACTATATATCAATGCATGCGATAATATTATGTTAAGTATTAGGGGCGGAGACGATGTTTATCAGTACGTACTAAAATATTTGCTTGATGGTTTTGAGCAATTTGAGATGTGGGATGTAATTAGTTATCTAGCCGAAACTTATGGCGGAAAATGTACTGACCTAGATTCGGGCTCAAGCTTATCGGCAAGAATAAAGAATTATACTGAATTGGTTAAGGGTAAAAAAGCCCCTACAATAAGTATTAATGATATAGAAGGTAAGGTTATAGAAGGATTTAATTCTAAATATACATTAGTAGTGTTTTGGGCAACATGGTGTGGGCATTGTAAAGTTATGATACCTGAACTTAATTCTAAGATAAATGAATTGAATAAATTAGGAGTTGATATTATTGGTATTTCATTGGACGAAGATATTAAGCTATTACAAGAATTCATTCGAAAGGAGAATATAATAATTCCAATGTTTTGTGATACTATGGGTTGGGCTTCGCCACCGGCAATAGATTATGCTGTTTATGCTACACCTAGTATGTATTTAGTTGATGAAAATGGAATATTAATTGGTAAACCTATGTATATTTCAGATATTTTTGAAACAATTAATGAATTTGAACGTGGATATTAAAACAGCTGAATTTATATGTTCGTCGGTTGATGTAAACAAATGTCCAACGCCGGATAAAAATGAATATGCATTTATTGGTAGATCTAATGTTGGTAAGTCATCGCTGATAAATATGCTAACAGGAAATGCAAAACTTGCAAAAATATCTTCAACTCCGGGTAAAACACAAACCATAAACCATTTTTTAATCAATAATTCATGGTATTTGGTTGATTTGCCAGGTTATGGTTATGCTAAGGTTTCAAAAACCGAGAGAAAAAAATGGTGGAGTATGATAGATAGTTATTTGTTGTCTCGTAAAAATCTTATAAATGTTTTTGTATTAATAGATAGTAGAATACCTCCACAACAGAAAGATCTCGAGTTTTGTTATCATTTAGGTATTAATAGCATTCCATTTTCTATTGTATATACTAAAACAGATAAGCTTACGAAAAATGTGTTAATGAAAAATATTGAAAAGTTTGAGTCAAAAATGCTTGAGCAATGGGAAGAACTTCCTGTAAGATTTTTAAGTTCGGCAAAAAAATATCTCGGAAAAACCGAGATATTGACTTTTATAAATTCTTTAAATAACCAAGTAAATTTAGATTACTAGGTAAGATGTTCTATTAAAAGAAGCTACGTCCTCGTTTTACCGGTTCGCCGATATTAACACCAAAAACAATTTCTTGTGAACCTATGGTATAACTAGATAAATCGCTGAATGTAAAGTCGTAAGCATATCCTAAGTAATATCTTTGGTGTTTAATGCCAAAGGCAGCTACAAATGAGTCTTGAGGACGTATTGAAATTCCAAACCAGTAGTCTTTGTTGTAATATAATTTTAGGTTTATATCAAATTGTAAAGGAGTAACTTCTGTCATTTTTAACATTACTGATGGTTCTATTTGTACTAAATCGTTATTAGGGAAATGTATTTTATAACCTCCCATCAAGAAATAGTGTCTAACCATAGTATTTTCGTCAAGATTTCTATTAATTTTTAGTTTAGATTGAAATAAGTGAGCAGCAGTAATACCAGCCCAATAGTGTTTTCCGTATGCATAAACGCCGAAAGTAGCATCAGGAACTATTGTTTTTTCAATCATATAAGTGATAGCTGGGTCGTCGTAAGTAGTTAATTCAAAGAATCTTTGGTCCATTTTATATTGAAATGCAATAGCAGCAAGTCCTAATGAGATTTTGTTTATTCTATCAATATGGAAGTGATAAGAATATACTGCCTGTATTCCTGTATGGCTAACGGGTCCGAAAGCATCGTTAAAAATAATACCTCCAATACCAACATTGTTGTTTTCAAGCATAGTATGTCCACTAATACTTTGGGTAGATGGTGAATCGTTGATTCCGACCCACTGTTTGTGTATGCTTAATTTTATTGGAGAATATTCTTCACTTCCCGCAACTGCAGGATTAATTATAAAGTCGTTTAAGAAATACTGACTGTATAATGGTAACTGTTGCCCAAGCAATGAGCTGCTTATGAACAAAGTTGCAATGAGTGGGAGTAATAGTTTTTTCATAGGCACAAAAAAAAGACAACGATTTGTTAAAGTAACAAAAAAATAATTATACTAACAACTCCAAATATAAATAAAATTTATGCATAACAAAAAAAAAGTTTAAGAAATAATAAAAAAAGTATTAGAAATATCGTTGAGTTCCTATTCTTGAGTCACCGATGTTCCAACCAAATACGAGTTCTTGAGAGCCAATAGTATGATTTGATAAGTCGCTAAAAGTAAAATCGTAAGACATACCAAAATGATATTCTTTAAATGTAAAACCTATTAAAAACACGAATGAATCACCCGGACGAACTGAGATTCCTGTCCAAAAATCTTTATTGTAAATTAATCTTACATTAAAATCAATCTGCATTGGAGTTACTTCTGTAAATTTAACTAAAGCAGAGGGTTCAATTTCAAGAAGGTATGCAGTAGGGAACGAAAATTTGTATCCACCCATAAGAAAATAGTGTCTTACCATTTTGTTTTCATTGTCCATCCATGTAGTAGTAATTTTTAATCTTGATTGTAAAAGATGCATAATGCTTAAACCTGCCCACCAGTCTTTATCGTATGCATAAAATCCTAAATGTGCATCGGGAACAGTTATACTTGTGCGTTCTCTATTTAGTATTGGTTCGTATGTATAAAAATCATCTTGACTTAATTTAATAACATATTGCATCATAACTGCTGATAATCCCATTGACAGTTTTATATCGTCATTTATATTAAGCAAATATGAGTAAGTCAAATTTATGCCGAATTGCCTAGTAGGTCCAAATGAATCATGAAAAATAAGTCCTCCAACACCCATTACTTCATTCGATAATTGATGATGAATACTTAATACTTGAGTTGATGGCGATTCTTCTATTCCAACCCATTGCTTATGAACGCTAAGCCTTAATGGTGTATAATCTTTTACTGTTCCAGCTATTGCCGGATTGATTATATAATCATTATTAAAGTATTGTGAATATAGCGGAACTTGTTGGGCATACAAGCTTACAATACTAACAAGAGAAATATATATTATTGATAAAAGTTTCTTCATTACATCAAAGATAATATTATTTTTTTATCTGATAATTGTTACGGTTCCTAATCTTGGTTCGGTGTCGTTATGCAAGTTTATTCGATATAAATATGTACCGGCAGGAACAGGGCTATGATTAAATGTGCCATCCCAGAAATCATCGCTTATGCTTGCTTCGTAGAGTAGTTGTCCCCATCTATTATAAACCTGAATTAGTATTCTTGGGAACATGTCAATATTACTAATCTGCCATGTATCGTTGTATCCATCGCCATTTGGAGAAAAGGCTCCGGGTATTTGCAAGCAATCTATTTCGGAGTCGTTAATAGCGATAGTTAAAGCATCTCCTTGATGATGGCAGTTATTAGCATCAACAACGTCGATTCTGTAAACACCGGCAGGGATACTATCAATTAAGTTTATTTCTTGCTCCCAATTAGTTTGGTTGCCGGAAATATATATTGAATAAGGTGGTGTGCCTCCATAGATTGTATCTAATTGAATGTAACCATCAGTATGTCCCATACATGAAGGACCTTCTGATTCCATAATGCTAATGATTAAGGGTTCTGGTTCATAAATAAACGCTTGGGTTGAATATGTACATGAATTATTGTCAATAACTATTAAGTAATAATTTCCGGGAAACAAGTTATCTTCAGTTTCTTGTTGGTTAATAGTTCCTCCTATCGGTGTTTCCCATGTATAAGTATAAGGTGCTGTTCCACCTATTCCTAATGCTCTGGCTTGCCCATCGTTAGAGCCATAGCACTTGGCATTATGCGTTATTATAGTTGCGTTTAAAGCAGAGTCGGGTTCGTTAATAGTAACAGTTTGTGTAACTACACAAGAGTTTTCGTCTGTTATTTGCAACATATAATTTCCGGCTGATAAATTATTTGCTTCTATTGAGTTTTCGCCATTGTGTGCCCAATAATACGTATATGAACCGGTACCTCCCGATACAAGAGCTCTGGCCGAGCCTGTTGCTGCAAATTTGCAATCAACATCGCTTGTGCTAAAGAAGATTTGAATTTGCGGTGGTTCGGTAATACTAAACGAATCGATACCTTGACATCCCCAAGAATCAGTTATTGTAAGTGAATATGTTCCTGAGCCAAGCTCAGATATTGTTTGGTTACTGCTACCAACAGGTTCCCAGTTATATAAGAAAGGAGAATTCCCGTCTGAGCTACTTGTAAGAATAGCTGTTTTATCTCCGTAACATAAAATATCGGTTTGTTGTGTAATAGAGGCTGAAATGTTTCCTTCAATTTCTACTTCTACTGATGCTTCTGCACTACATTGATTTGCATCTTTTACGGTAACGTAATATATGTCGCCGGATAGTTCTGAAATTATTGGATCAGTATCATTATTGCTCCATTCGTAAGTATAGTCGGGTGTACCTCCTGTAACACTTACATTGGCTCTTCCCATTTGTTCGTTACATATTACTGAAGTGGAACTAACACTAATAATTAATTCATCAGGATTTTCAAGTGTTACACTATCTTCTATTACACAGTTGTTGTCGTCTGTAACAGTAACAGTATATTCTCCGGCGGTGAGGTTATATATTGTGTCGTTGTTAATCGAATTTTGAATACTCCATTCAAATGAGTATGGAGAAGTACCTCCACCTGGTGTAATCCAAACTATTCCGTCTGAGCTTTGATAGCATAAAGGATTGCTACCTCCCATGATGGATGTAAGAGCTTCGGGTTGAGCAACTATAAGTGTATCAGATGCAACACAATTATTGTTGTCAGTTACAATAAATGTGTATGTGTCGGCAGGTAATCCGGTTGCACTTAACTGATCGCTCCATAAATCGATGCTACTGTTGTACCATTCGTACTGATAATCGGGAGTTCCTCCAGATACAGAAGCTGCGGCAGCCCCATTTGAATCGCCATGGCAATTTAAAAATACTGTGTCTATTAAATTGATGCTAATTTCGGTTGGTTCAATTAATTCGATAGAATCTATGATGTTACAACCTGAATTATCAATTATTTCAAAATAATGCCATCCTGCTCCAAGATTATTTGAATAATTATCAGTTGTTACATTTCCTGAATTATCCCAAATAAAATCAAAACTACCTGTGCCGCCACTTGCTTGAATTTCTATTCTTCCATTTTGATCTCCATTACACAAAGGGTGGATAATATCAACGAAAGTGTAGGTAATTTCGTAAGGTTGAACAATTGGAACATTTTCATTGAATTGGCAATTATTGTTGTCGCTAACAGTAAAGCTTAAGTATCCTGCCATTAAGTCGGTAATTTGTACAGTACCTTCACTAAGCTCTGTTTCTAGACCTGTAAATCCATTGTTGTCCCAAATAAGTGTATATGGTTCGGTTCCGCCACTTATTGATATTTCAAATATAGCATCAGAATATCCGAAGCAGCTTATTTCCTGAGTTTGCAAAGCATTAACTTGAATTGGTGTGGGTTGATATACAGTAATAATAGTGTCTGCTTGGCAAGATAAATCATCAGTTATAATTATTTCGTAAGTGTCTGCTGTTAAGTTGTTTGCCGATGAGCTATTAGAGATATCCGGTGTCCATGTGTAAGAATAATTACCATTTCCACCTTCCGGGGATAAATTAATACTTCCGTCGGTTCCACTATGGCAACTTACACTATCGGCTATTCCATTGAAGAAGATTGGGTCGGGTATATTTATGGTAAAATATCCTGTGTCGCTTGGGCAGTTATTAATATCGCCTACAATAATCATATAATCTCCTGCATCAAGGTTATTAATACTCGAATTGTTGCTTCCAATAGGGTTACCTTCCAAATACCAAGAATAGTTTAATGGGTTTGTGCCCCCTGTGGCAGTAACACTAACGCTTCCAGAGCCATTGTTGTAGCTACAATCAATATCGTTATCGTTTATTTGTGTAATAATTATATTATCAGGTTGCGATATTGTGATAATAGTATCGAAGATGCAGCCGTTTTGGTCAGTGATTGTAAGAATATAATCATCAGCACTTAGATTGCTAATGCTTGTACTTGTTGACAAGGTATCTGATGGACTTGAACTTGCTATCCAAGCGATGTTATAATCAGGAGTTCCACCTGTAATTATTGCAGAAAGCTCTCCGTTATTGCTCTGATAACAGTTTAAATTTGTATGAGTTATAATTTGTGCTGTTAATTCATTTGGCTGAATAATTTGAGCGGAAGCAGTTGCTTGGTAGTTATTATTATCGGTAACTGTGATATAATACCAGCCTGTTTCAAGATTATATATGTTTTCTTCGTTACTAATGATGTTTCCTTCACTATCTTGCCATTCGTATGAATATGGAGCAACACCTCCAGATACAGTAGATAAAATGCTGCCATTATTATTATTATAACAATCTATATTTTCAATATCAAGATTAATCAATAATTCTCCGGGTTCTGTAACCTCAATGCAATTGCTTACAGAACAATTATTTATATCAGTAACTGTAACGCAATATGTTCCTGCTAATAGATTTGTTGCTGTTTCTTCGGTAGAAATAATAGTTCCGGGGTTATCTTGATTTTCCCAGACAAAAGAATAATCTGGAGTTCCTCCGTTTACAATAAGACTTACTGTGCCGTCAGAAGCTCCGTAGCCACTTGTTTGATTCGAATTTAGGCTGATGTTTAATTCTGGTGGTTCGTTAAGGTAATGCGAGTCTTGGGCAATACACCCATTATTGTCGGCTATGCTTACTGAATAGTTGCCAGAATAGAGATTGCTCGGGTTATCACTTGTGTAAGAATTAATTGGATCGTCCCATTGATATGTGCTAATTGGTAAGCTTCCTCCTGTAATTGTTAAGGATAAGCTACCATTTGCATCACCATAACATAATGGTTCGGTTACGGTATATATTTCAACTATTAATTCTTCGGGTTGTGTGATTTCTATTTCTGCAAACAGGGGTCCGCAATTATTAGCGTCATTTACAGTTACATAATAGGTACCTGCTGTTAAGTTATTTACTAAATACGAATTTGTTTCGATATTATTTCCTGAATCATCTTCCCAGATATAGGAGTATGGCTCAGTACCACTACTTAATTCGATACTTATTTCGCCATTGTTATCACCAAAGCAATTGAGTTCATCCGAATTAGTATTTGAAATAATAAATTCGTTAGGTTGTGTTATTGATATTACAGTATCCCACACATAATTTAATGCATCAGTAATTGTAAGATAATAATTACCAATATCAAGGTTATTTATATTTGCTTCGGTAGATATTATGTTATTTGCTTCATCTTGCCATTCGTATTGATAAGGAGGTGTTCCTCCAAATCCATTAATTATAATTGACCCATCGGCGGCATTAAAGCAACTTATGTTATTGTGCTCATCAAGTATTCCTGTGAGTTGGTCGGGAGGTTGGTTTACGGTTTCGCAAGCTTCTGCAGTACAATTTTGACTGTCTGTAACAGTAACACAATAAGTGCCTTCTGTTAGATTTTCAACAGTTTGATTTGTAGAAATAATTGTACCTGGGTTATCGGCATCTTCCCATTCGAAAGTATATGGTGGGTGTGATCCAGAAGCAAGAACAGAAACACTACCATCAGAATTTCCGTAGGTAGAGGCATCAATATGCGATAAGCTTAAAAGAATTGGGGTAGGTTCGGTAATGCTAATAATTTCCTCTGATGTACAGCCAAAAGCATCTGTAACTGTTAGGTAATAATTTCCTTCAGTTTGATTATTTAAGTCTGAAGTATTTCCGATATTATTTCCACTTTCATCTTCCCAATAATATGTAAATCCACCATTGCCCCCACCTGCTAAAGCAGAAATACTGCCATCGTTATATCCATTACACGTAACAGGGGTTGTAGTATTTGTAATTGTAATAATATCGGGTTGATTTAATGTAAAGTTTGCTTCAGCAGTACAAGAATTATTATCAGTAATTGTTACTGAATAATAGCCTGCTGCTAAGCCTGTAGGTGTATCGCCGGTAAAGCTGCTAATCGGGTTGCTCCATTCGTAAGTTAAAATTGGCAAAGTTCCTCCACTATTATTTACGGTAATACTTCCATCTGAATCGCCGTTGCATGTAGGTTGATTTATTTCTGAAATTGTAGCAGAAAGTGGGTTTGCAGGTTCGGTAACCTCAATAATTTGAACTGTTGGGCCACATGAATTATTATCATAAACGCTCACGGTATAAGTTCCTGCATGTAGGGTTGAGATATGTGGGGAATTAATTCCCATGTTGTTGCCACTTTCGTCTTCCCATTCGTATAAATATGGTGGAGTGCCGCCTGAGACCGAAATGTTTATTTCTCCTGTGTTTTCTGAGTAACATGCAACATCTACAATATTTTCTGTATTTATTATTATTTCATCGGGCTCTGAAATTGTTGCTTCAAGTATTACAGAACAATTATTGTTATCAGAGACTGTTACATGATAAGTACCTGCAGCAATGTTTTCTAATAATGAATCTGTTGTGTTTGATGGATCGTCCCAAATATAAGTGTATGGGGAATTACCATTGATACCGGATGCTTCGATACTCCCTGTATTAGTCCCATAACAAAGAGCATCGTTTTCAGATACTATTGTTGCTGAAAGGGTATTTGGATCTACTTCTATGTTTATGCTTAATGATTCAATACAAGTGCCGGCATCAGTAACAGTAACATTATAAATACCTTCGCTGAGTCCGTTTGCAGTATTATTATTTCCTAAAGGAGTGTCCCAAACGTAGTTGTATGGAGGTGTTCCACCCGATGTTGTAAGGGTAATTGTGCCATCATTACCTCCTGTGCAAGTAATATATGTAGTTTCTATATCAGAGCTTAAGCCATCCTCTGGTTGATCTATTACAACTGAATGTTCAACGATGCAACCCCAGCTATCAGTAACTGTAAGGTTATATGTTCCTGCTGTTACATTTGTAATAATATTACCGGAACCATTTGGATGGCTCCAACTTGTATTATAAGGAGGTACGCCACCTGTAATACTAATCTCAGCAGAACCATCATCTACACCAATACACGATGCATCAGCAATATCAATATTCGTAACTTCTAATACACTGGCAGGTTCATTAATGATTACGATAGAACTTGCAGTACAACCATTGTTGTCTTCTACTGATATTGAGTAAGTTCCAGCATCTAAATTCTCAATTGTATGAGGTCCACTACTTATATTAGTTAAACTACCATTTGTTGTTCCGTTGTCCCATGATAAATTATAATTTGGAGTGCCATTAATAATAGTAATATCGAAACTTCCGTCTGAGCCATTGTAGCAACTTACATTATTCGTATTTGAAAAAGCCAGAGATAGTTGTAATGGTTGAGTAATATTAAAGTTTGTAATATATTCGCAATTGTTAGCGTCAGTAATTGTAATAGTATATGTGCCATTACCAAGACTACTTAAGGTGTGTGGCCCAAAATTCACGTTGTTTAAATTTCCATTAATTGTGCCATTGCTCCATGCAATATCGAAATTAGGAATACCCCCTGATATTAAAATTTGAGCTTCTCCAGTTTGTTCACCATAGCAGTCAACATTATCTACAATACTAATAATTGAGGAGATAGCTTCTGGTTCAGTAATTTCTAATGTTGTTACAACCAAGCAGGAGCTTGCGTCAACTACAGAAATAGTATAAGTTCCTGCAGTAAGGTTTGAAATTGTGTAATTATTGGTATTAATATCTGAAATTGTTCCATTTGTAATGCCATTATCCCATGATAAAGTATAAGGAATTATTCCTCCTGTGATTTCAATTTCTGCCTCTCCGTTGTTATAGCTGTTACAACTTACTTCAGATGTTTGAACTGCTGATATTGCTAAATCGGTAGGAGAGGTAATGTTTATAGTTCCAACAGTAGAACAAGAATTATTATCACTTACTGTAACTGTATGAATTCCTGCCGATAGATTTTCTGCAACACCATCGGGGCTTGAATCTCCAGTATCCCAAATAAAACTGTAAGGCGAATTACCATTGGAAACTGTTGAGGTTGCAATTCCGTTATCAGCACCACAAGTGGCTTGTGATGTTTCGGTTATCGTAACCTCAGGTAATTCGTTAATAACAACATCCACCGAAGCAGTAGCTGTACATCCTATATCATCTATAACAGTAACATTGTAAGTTGTATTTGCAGCGGGATTAACAGTATGGCTGTCGCCGGTTCCTAATCCATTATCCCATAAATAATCGTAAGGAGCAGTTCCGCCACTTACATTAGCTTGTAAATCAACCGGTTCGTTAGCACATTGTGGATTTGGATTAGCATCAATTGTAACAATAGGATTTTCGTTTACAATAACATCCACCGAATTTTCGGCAGTGCAACCATTATCGTCAGTAACAGTAACAGTGTAAGTTGTGTTAACAGTAGGATTAACGATGTGGTTTTGTCCTGTGCCCAGTCCATTGTCCCATTCGTAAGAGTATGGCGAAGTACCACCATTAGCAGAAGCAGATAAATCAACCGGTTCGGCAGCACATTGCGGATTTGGATTAGCAGTAGCCGTAACTTCGGGTAATTCATTAACAATCACTTCCACAAAGCTTTCGGCAGTACAACCGTTATCGTCAGTAACAGTAACGGTGTAAGTTGTGTTAACAGCGGGGTTAACCGTATGGTTTTGTCCTATGCCCAGTCCATTGTCCCATTCGTAAGAGTATGGCGAAGTACCACCAGTAGCAGAAGCAGATAAATCAACCGGTTCGTTAGCACATTGCGGATTTGGATTTGCAGTAGCCGTAACCTCAGGTAATTCGTTAATAACAACATCCACCGAAGCAGTAGCTGTACATCCTATATCGTCTATAACAGTAACATTGTAAGTTGTATTTGCAGCGGGATTAACAGTATGGCTGTCGCCGGTTCCTAATCCATTATCCCATAAATAATCGTAAGGAGCAGTTCCGCCACTTACATTAGCTTGTAAAT
>JAQVOJ010000026.1:0-12777 GCA_028702675.1 Bacteroidales bacterium | reverse complement strand
GTCCTGTGCCCAGTCCATTGTCCCATTCGTAAGAGTATGGCGAAGTACCACCATTAGCAGAAGCAGATAAATCAACCGGTTCGGCAGCACATTGCGGATTTGGATTAGCAGTAGCCGTAACTTCGGGGTTTTCCAAAACTGTAATAATTTCTTCATTAGAAATAGCTTGTTCGCAACCATTACCATCACAAGTATAAATACATCTATATCTTCTATTGTTAAATATTTCACTACCATCAATAATGTATGTATTGCTGTTTGTCCCATCATCAACCCAAACAGTTCCATCAAAAAATTGCCATTGATAAGTACAATTACCTGCTCCACTGTTAGCCGTAGCAATTAACTCAATTTGGTTGTTTTCACAAGTTGAGTTCTCCGGAGCAGATATTATGATTGAAGGGTCTTCAATAACTTCTACAGTATTAATTGGAGCATCTGCGATATCACAACCTTCTCCATTAGGTGAGTATATTGGTTGGTATTCCCAAATTCCTATTCCGGGAGTATCAGGAGAAGTAACACTAGTCCAGATGGTTTCACCTTGAGGTCTTCTTTGCCACGAAATTGTTCCACCCAGTCCATTAATTACGTTTGCACTAAGCATAACCTGTCCTCCTTCGCAAATGGGAGAGGGGTTAACATCAATAGCATCCCATTGGGGAGCTTCAACGATATTAATAATGATTTGATTTGATGTAGCTACATCGCAAGCATTACCATCACAAGAATATTGGCAGCGATATATTCTATTTGAAAATGGATTATTAGTAGGAACATTGTATTCGTTATTGTCAGTTCCAATATTAATCCATGTGGTACCGCCATCATCAGAATATTGCCATTGATATATGCAAATACCAGCTCCACCTGAACTGTTAGCATAAAGAGTAATGGTACCCTCTTCACAAGCTTCTGTATCTGAAGCTGTAATTGAGATATTTGGGTCAAAGACATTAATAATTATTGGTCCAGCCCAGTCGCGACACAATGATGACCCGGATTGTACCATACAAAGATAATAGTAAGCACCTTCACTTGTTGGTGTCGGAGGGTCAAACGAATCGCTTGTTTCGCCGGTAATATTTACAAATCCAAGTGGAGGTATATCACAAAATCCGGTACATTCCATCCATTGATATGTATATGTACCAATACCACCGGTAGGTGTAGTTGAGAATATTAATTCGGATGGATTATCTCCAAGGCAAATATTTTGGTTATTTATAATATCCCCTGCATCAAATCCTGCATAAGAAGGATGTTCAAGTTCTAAATAATCTCCTGAAGAAGCTCTGATAGATGCTCCACCAAAAGAATTGCCAGAAACTCCACCGTCCACATTTATGTTAGGGTTAATAACATTGTTTAGGCAAGGATTTCTAAAGATTTTAATTTTGCCTCCACTACCACCGCCACCTCCTTTAGCATTAGAGAAGCATGAGCCTTGCGATTGGTTTGGTAAGCCAGCGTCCCCACCATTTCCGCCAATCACTTCAAATGTTCCAAGTATTGTAGCAGCCTGTGTTGAAGAAACTAGAATACCACCACCGGCTCCACCACCGGCTCCACCACCGGCTCCACCAGTTCCATAATAATTTCCTACATCGGGGCAACTTGTACAGTTGTCATCTACTTCAATGTTACCATTATTATCTATATAGCAATGATATTTATTGTCATTTGAGGCAGTTCCACCATTTCCACCAATAGCACCTTGTGTTCCGTTACAAAGAATTATTCCGGTAGTTGAGATATTTACACTATTAGTAGCAATAAGTTCTACTTTACCGCCTCCATTTCCGCCGTTGCCGCCATTAATACCATCTGTGTATCCACCACCACCACCACCTGCACCACCGCCTCCGGAGCCAAAGAATACTGAGTGGCTAAAGTTATCGCCATATGCCGTTGGTTGTCCATTTGCTGTTCCACCTGCACCTCCGCTAATTACATATAATAATGCAGCATCGCCTCCTTTGCCGCCGGCGCCCCCAATTCCGTTGTAGGCACCACCACTTGCCGCTGCAGCACCGCCACCTCC
Source organism: Bacteroidales bacterium (assembly GCA_028702675.1). Lineage (GTDB taxonomy): Bacteria > Bacteroidota > Bacteroidia > Bacteroidales > ML635J-15 > JAQVOJ01. Next base: position 10,733 of record JAQVOJ010000026.1, on the reverse strand, counting down.
TGCGATATAACCTTCGGTACAAGAAGTACAATTAACATTAAAGCAAAATGCAGGTAATCCCCCACTATTTCCGGCTATTCCTCCACCTAAGCCAGAGCCGTTTGTGCCGGCTAAACCTGCACCTCCACTAGTACATCCACCATTGCTGTTACCTGCTTCTCCTCCTAATCCTCCAAGACCGCCATAACCACCTTTGCCATTTCCATTTATTACTCCATCAATAATAATGTTATTAGCTTCTATATGTAAAGAATTACATGATAGTTCTACTGTTACACCGGCTTGTACATGAAAAGTGTTAATATTTGTATGTGTACCACCCAAATAGGAATCGGAGCTAATGATTAAGTCGGCTCCTCCGTAATCAACATTGGTACCGCAAGTAGGAGAACAAGTGCTTCGCCAGTTTAAGCTTAGATTTGTGGAATTTATACTACAATCTATTTCTGTAAGTAAAAGACTAACAGTCTGATCTGCTGGAGCTGTATATGTTATTTGTGCTGTAGTACCTGAAAAGTAAATAACTAAATTTTGTTCGCTGCATGTAGTCCCAATAAATAAGCTTAACATTGGATTGGTAAAACCAGCTATTCCCGAAACTTCCCATTGATAGGTGTAACCTTCGGTAAGATTGAAGACAGCATAATCTTGACTATTAAACGAATTTGTAACTAAATCCCAAGTCCCAATGTTTGATTCAATTGTTGCTCCTGAAATTGTTGAAGCAGGGTCTTGCGAATTACAATTAAAACACTGTGAATTTGATTGATTTGGTAATAATAAGGATATAATAAATACTAATATTATATAGAGATGTCTATTTGTAAGTATATGTGTAAGCATAATTATATTAACGCACTTTTAAAAAAGACTGTAAATTATGTAAAAAGATTGCTCGTGAAACGGCAAGTTATTAACATTTTATTGACAATTAACCAAAAAGTTGTTGAAATCTTTTTACTAAAGATTAACAATTAAAAGCTAGGTACATTTCCTTTAATTTCCTTATTTGGCTGGAAAATAAAAGCTGCGAGACTGATCTCATGTGCGCCACTACTAACATTTCTTATTCTACTAGTTACAATATCGAAAGCATAAGTGATTTGAAACTTATTATATTTATATCCTAATTGTAAAACAAGTGCATCTTTATTTGCATAATGCAATGCAGCAAGAAATTTATTTTGGAACATATAGTTAATACCAATATCAAATTTAAAAGGTGTTCCTGCAGTAGAATAAGTATTTACGAAAGGATTAATGATATGGTCCCCAAATCCGGTATCAAAAATCCCACCACCTGTAAAATAAAAGTGCCTTGATGAAGTTACTTGTGCTTCGGTACCATTATTTTGATAGAACTTAAATTGGGATTTTAGTAATTGTTGAGCAGCAAAACCTACATAAAAAACATTAGAATAAATATATATTCCTGCATTAATATCTGGTTTCCATGCTGCATCTGTAAGACTTGTATTTAAAATAGCATCATTAGGATTAAACAAAGTGATATCTTCGCCTTTAATTCGATATTGGGTAAAAGTCCATGCTAAGCCCAATGATATGTTGAATTTATCTGTTTTTAGTACATAAGCGTAGTTCAGATTAAGATATAAGCGATTTGTGATTCCGGTAATATCATTAGATATAAATGCACCTGCGGCCATATCAGGTCTAAAAGGGTATTTTCCTGCTAAGGTACTAATAATTGGGGCACCTTCGAACCCAACCCACTGGCTTCTATGGTTAAGTATAATGTCCGGACTATTATGGTCGCCGATTGTTGCAGGATTCAGTATCATCCTGTTAAAAGGTTGAAATCTGAACTGTGGTAGTTGTTGTGCGTTACTACTTATAAATAGGCTTATGGCAAATAATAATAATAAAACTTTCTTCATTTTTATCTAATAATATTAACATGTCCTTTCAACAGTTTGCTACTATTGCCGGGTTCGATTATAAAATAATATGTTGCTTCTGGTAAATCTTTACCATTATATGTGCCGTCCCAGTCATTTTGGTAATTTTTTGCGTAAAACACCTGATTTCCATTTCGGTTAAATACCCAAATTTCGCTATAAGGAAATTGTTCAATATTTTCGATTACCCAAACGTCGTTGTTGCCATCTCCATTAGGAGTAAAAGTATTAAAGGCAATTATGCAATATTTTTCTTCGGGCAGCTCTATCTCATAATCATAAATGCAATCATTACTATCTGAAATTGTAAGATAATAGATACCTTCACGCAATTCGTTAACATAGTCATTTTCGCTGCCATTGAACCAGAAATAGGTGTATGGAGGAGTTCCTCCGTGTGCTTCAGTTTCTATGCTTCCATCGTAAACTCCACTGCATGATGGATTTGTAAGTATAAATCCTGGATTTATTGAATCGGGATGTGTAACATTCAGGTTTATTGTATCGCCACAGTAATAATAATCTTTAGCATAAATAAAGTATGTGCCGGCTCCTAAATTATATGCAGTATCACCAATAAATCCATTCGACCATTCGTATAAGTATGGTGGTGTTCCATTTTGTAAACTTGCTACAGCTATTGCTAACGAATCGTTGTAACATGGGTTTGGTGAAATTACTTCTGCTGTTCCTGTTAATGAGCCTTGATGCTCTACAAATAATTCTAAAGAGTCAATGCAATTTTGAGAATCAGTAACAGTAACGCTAACTATTCCTGCTTGTAAATCAGTAGGGGTTGAACTTGTTTCTCCGTTTGACCAAATGTAAGCATAAGGACTAGTTCCTCCTTGTGGAGTTATATTGGCTGAACCAGGAGTTTCGCCACAAATGACCGGTTCTGTGGTGCCCGAAAGTACAAGTAAATCAGGTTCACCAAAACTAATACTGTCATATCTTGTACATCCATTAAAATCAGTAATTGTAATAAAATAGTATTCGTTAGCAAGCATTCCTGAACCGGTAAATCCGTCTTGAATTACTCCATCTTGCCAAACAACTTCATAAGGGGGTGTTCCTCCTTCAGGAGATGATGTAGCAGAAGCATTATCAAATCCAAAACATGATGGTTCAGTGATATTGGTAAAAACATTGCTTAATCGTTCAGGTTCTATTATTTCAATAGAGTGAATTTTATTACAAGCATGTTGGTCGGTAACAGTAACAGTATAAGTGCCGGGGAATAAATTTTGTATCGTATCATTATGGAAGCCATGGCTCCAATCTATCAAGTAGTTTGGTACTCCACCTTGAATGTCAAGATATATAATTCCATCGTTCATTCCATAGCAACTTATATGTTCAGTTTCAATATTAACTATTAATTCATCAGGCGTAGTTATGTATGTTGAAACAGTATCAGAACAATTATTTTCGTCTGTAACAGATACCATATAGAATCCGGGAGGTAAGTTTTCTAGTTCCGGTGTATTAATTGTTGGGTTATGGAACCATGTATAATTATAAGGAGGATTTCCACCATTTGTTAATACTGTTATTGTTCCATCATTATCACCAAAACAAGTAATATCGGTATCAATGATCATTGATATAAGAGTATCTGGTTCGGTAACCATTGTAATATCTGTCCATAAACATCCATTATGATCAGTAACACTTAGTGTATATGTACCTGCCGGGATATTATGCAAGTCTTGAGTTATTGCTCCATTACTCCATAAGTAATTATATGGCGGTGTTGCTCCTGAAACTGAAACATCAATACTACCATTTGTATATCCATGACATTGTACATTTGTGCCTTCTGATATAATAGTTAATGGAGATTCGGGTTGGTCTATAAATACAGAGTCAATAATAGAACAACCTGCCCAGTCGGTAATTGTAACAGTATGCCATCCGGCATGTAAGTTTGAAGGGTCTTCAGATTCACTTCCACTTGGTGACCAAGAAAAGAAATATGGTGGTGTGCCGCCGCTTACTTCGGTTTCAACTACTCCGGTATTATGTCCATGACACGAAATATCTTGAGCTTCAAGACTATGCATTAAAGGTGGATTTACAGTTATCGACATGCTATCGTATGCTTCACAGCCATATTGGTCAACTATAGTTACTGTATAGAAACCTGGAGGTGCAAAGATGCTATCGGTATCATTATTTATATTTTCATGAATTTCTCCTGTACTCCAAATAAAATCGAAAGGAGGGATTCCATTTTGTGCTTGAGCATTGACATAACTATAAGGGTCGCCATAACAATAAGGTGCTGAATACAGTAGGACATTTACTTCAGATTTTGGTAAAGGTTTTATATATGTTCCAGGAAATACCAAGTCTTCTTGAAAATGTTCTAGTTCCCATGTTTCATCGAACCAAGTTAAAGGTATATACCCAAGTGGTATTTCCCATTCGAATAGAGGGCCTATACACCAAGGTCCAAGTTTTTCTTCATCAACCATATTTTCGGCAAGTTCAACATACGGATCCATTGGAATTGCGGGAGATTTTTGTGGAGTATTAATTGAACTTAATTCTTGAACAGGAAGTACAAATTCAGGCATTTCAACATCATTATACATTTTAAAGAATGGGATATCAACAGTTATACAAACCGAGAGGACTTCAATTCCTATTGCAAACGACATGCTATCCCAAGTATGATTTCTGATTGTTGGTTGTATGTTATATTGTACTCCTACATACATGCTATCTTCGTAAGGTTCAACCCCATGACATGGATAAGTAATTGTAAGATTGTTGCCTATTGCCATAGTGATACTATCTTCGTATCCTGTTTCGACGGAATTACCCCCAGGATCGTTAATTTCGTACTCCAATTCGGTAGGGAAGCTAAATGTTCCCCATATAGTAGGGCAGAAATATATATCTTGATGCAAATAGTTTCTCATTAATAGTTCTGCCTGTAGCAGACTATATTCGATTTGAAAAATTACATCTCCTAACGAAGTACTGAAAGGATATTCAATTGTTCCGTTAAGTAAGGCAATTGCTTCTTGAATTTGAGGACCGTCGGGTGGGGGGATATAGCCCGCCATTTGGTAAAGAAACCCGATAAGGTCAAGATGTACAAATAAGTACATACTATCTCCCTGAGCAATTAAGCAGTTGGTTTCTTCTTGAATATAATCTTCTGTTTCTACATAAGGTAGATGAACATGAGCTTCAAAATTAAAACCTACCAAGTCTGTAAAGTCAACATCTATTGGCAGTTCATAGTCGTGGCAGAATTGAAATTGGTCTCCTACATAACATGGAAATATTGCATATTCATTTTCTGCATCAATATGAAATAAAGTATCTAAAGTATATGGAACTTGTACCGAAGGAGGTATTATATGGATAGTATCGCATCCAAATACACAAACTATTATGTCCATAAAAGGATTAAACATATATTCGAAGTCGAGAGTAATAACTCCAACCGGAGGAAATTCCGTTGATAAGTCCCAGCCATCTGTAACTTCAAAATCTGTAAAAATTGTTGTTGGTCCTCCATAATCGAAAGTTTCATGAGCAGGGAAGTCGAGATGAGTTAATATTGGGTAGTCTAGGTCAAATTCTCCGGTGTAAAATCCATGAGCTTCAAATGTTGAGGATAATAAAGCTTGTATCCCAATTTGAAAACCGATGCCAAGTTGCATCCCTAAAATGTCTTGAATTTCAGTAAAACCCCAACTTTCATCAATATCAAAGTCGAAGATACTATAATCTACATCAATTCCGTAAGCCCAATCGGGACCCCACATATTTTGGTCGTATGATGAATACCACATTTCATGTGAAAGGTTATTTTCAGGGTCTTGAGCAAAAATATTGATTACTAATAAGGTGGTAACTATTAGTAGCAGTGTTTTTTTCATAATGTCAGAAATTTTATTGAACTGATTTCAATGTTGCTTCTATTGCAGGATACAATAATTTTTTCATTGAAGAAGGATAATTTACGTTTACCCAAATCGTTTTATTTTCTCCTGTAAACAACATTGCTCTTTCAAATTCGTGAACATTTGTTTCGAATTTAACAAAATAAATAACAGCCCTTTTACCTGTTTCTGTTGTTAATTCAACTTTTTCAATAAACTCGTAACCCTGGTTTTCGATATACTCAGGAGTCATCCCTTGTTCTATTGAGCGGTGTCCTAAATTAGGAATTTCTAATATCTGTATTGTAGTGCCGGAGCCCGGGTGAGAAAAACCGTTTATATCGGGATCAGCAATAAAATGCTCGGGGGGAATAAGTTGAACATTAGTGTTTGGTGCTGTAACTAACTTAGATGCATCATAAATTAGTTCGCTCTGTTTTTCAGCAACAAAAGTTTCAAGGCTTTTTTCTTGTTCTTGTGCCAATAGTGAAATTGTATAAAAACAGATAATTGTAACAAGTAAAAGGTGTTTCATAACATTTTAATTTTTTGCTAAGATATAAAATATATTTATTCAATTCTCAAATAAGTAAACGTATTTTATTACAATCAGTTGTCTGTATCTTAATGAATAATTATTAAATATTAAAATTAGTTAAAAATTATACCATCTTTAATTGTAAATAATTTGTCTGTTTGTTTTGCATGTTGTTCATTATGTGTAACAACTACGAATGTTTGTCCTGTTTTTTCTCTAAGCTCAAAAAATATTTTATAAAGTTCTGCGGCATTTTTTGAATCAAGGTTTCCACTAGGTTCGTCAGCTAATACAACAGCAGGTTTGTTAACTAAAGCTCTTGCTATTGCAACTCTTTGTTTTTCGCCTCCCGAAAGCTCAGATGGTTTATGATTAATGCGGTTTTTTAATCCAAGATTAATTAATAATTGGTTTGCTGTATTGTAAGAATCTTTTTTTGACATTCCTGATATAAAAGCAGGTATGCAAACATTTTCGATAGCAGTAAATTCGGGTAGTAGATGATGAAATTGAAAGACAAACCCAATTTCTTTATTCCTAAATTTGGCAAGCGATTTTTCGTTTAATTCGGCAGTATTTACACCATTAATAATAATTTCGCCTGCATCAGGTTTTAGGAGTGTTCCTATTATATGTAGTAATGTTGTTTTACCTGCACCGCTAGCTCCAACTATACTTGTAATCGAGCTTTTCTCAATGTCAAGGCTGATCCCTTTTAGCACTTTTAGTTCGCCATACGATTTTTCAATGTTTTTTATATGAATCATAGTGTTTCAAATTTTGACACGTAAAGTTAAAATTATTTTTAAGCATTTTTATATTAATAACTTTTTATTGTCGTGAATAATAAGGCTTACGATTGTTGAAAAATATTTTGTTAATAATTATGGTTTGATATACTGTTTAGCTATGCTAATTTTACAATCCTTTTTTAAAGATAATTAGTGTTTGTATTATGGCAGAAAAGAAAACAAGTAAAGTAAAGACTTCCTTAACGGATATGTCTGATAAATTAAATGAATTGTATGGTAGAATACCCCCTCAAGCTGTAGATATAGAGGAGGTTGTGTTAGGGGCTTTGTTAATACAAAGTGATGCTATTTACTTAGTAATGGACGTTTTGTCACCCGAAAGTTTTTACAAGCCGGAGCATGGTTCAATCTTTGGTGCAATTGTTAATCTGTGTACAAATCAAAGTGCAATTGATATTCTTACAGTTTCAGAACAATTGAAATCTGATAATTTGCTAGATAATGTTGGAGGGGTATCGTATCTTTCTTCGCTTACAAGTAGAGTTGCTACTTCTGCACACTTAGAATTTCATGCTAAAATCATTCAACAGAAATATATTCAGCGAGAACTTATAAAAGCAAGTGCCGAAATACAGGCAAAATCTTTTGATCTTAGCGAGGATGTTGATGAATTAATAAATTATGCCGAGCAGCGAATATTTGAAATTTCGGAAGGGAATATTAAAAAAGAAACTGTTAAAATCGACAGCTTGCTGGGAAATGCTTTAGATGAGATTTATAAAGCACGTAATCGTGAAGATGGACTTTTGGGCGTTCCTTCCGGTTTTAGCGAATTAGACCGATATACAAGTGGTTGGCAAAATAGCGATCTTGTGATAGTTGCTGCTCGTCCTAGTATGGGTAAAACTGCTTTTGTTTTGAGTATGGCAAGAAATATTGCTGTTGACCATAATAGACCTGTGGCTTTGTTCTCGCTCGAAATGAGTAACATGCAGCTCGTTAATCGTTTAATCGCAGCAGAAGCTGAAATTGCCGGTGATAAAATAAGAAATGGTAGATTACAGGATTATGAATGGAAACAACTCGAAACTAGAATTAAATCGCTTGAAAATGCTCCAATATTTGTTGACGACACTCCTGCTATATCAATATTCGAATTAAGAGCTAAAGCAAGAAGACTAGTACAAACACATAGAGTACAAGCAATAATTATCGATTATTTGCAGCTTATGACCGCTGGAGTAAATATGAAAGGAAATAGAGAACAAGAAGTCAGTACTATTAGTAGGTCTCTAAAAGCTATTGCAAAAGAACTAAATATTCCTATATTAGCTCTATCACAGCTTAATCGTTCTGTAGAAACTCGAAGTACTAGCGATAAGCGTCCCCAATTATCCGACTTGAGAGAATCGGGTGCAATAGAACAAGATGCTGACCTCGTTTTGTTTATTCATCGCCCCGATTATTATGGCTTGCACGAAGATAAACAGGGAAACATAAGAACAGGTCAGGCGGAAATTATTATTGCTAAACATCGTAATGGTGCCACAGGAAGCTGCTGGTTAAGCTTTAAACAAGAGTTTGCAAAATTTACTGATATTGCTGATTTTATTGGTAATATATCAGATGAAGGAGTAACATTTGGCTCTAAAATGAATGATTTCGATAGTATGCCAATTAATGATGAGTTTGCTGCAAACAAAAACGAAGAACCAGACTTTTAAATCTTTAATATCTCGAAATGCAAACTTGTAAAAAATGTATTTTAAATGACTCATATCCAAATCTCAAGTTTGATGAGAATGGAGTATGCTCTTTATGCAAAAATAGAAAAACTTACATCTCTAATGTAAATAGTGATAAAGAGTTACTCGAAATCTTTGATAAAGTAAAAAAAAGAGGATTACAATTTGATGCCCTAGTTCCACTAAGCGGCGGTAAAGATAGTACCTATATTTTATACCTTGCGGTTGAAGTTTATAAGCTTAATGTACTTGCCATGACTTACGATAATGGTTTTTTGAGTAATTTGGCATGGAGCAATATACATAATGCAATTGAGAAAACTAAAGTTAAACATATAGTTTGCAAACCTAATTTAGAAATTCAAAAAAAGATATACAGAAATTTACTACTTTTAAGTGGTGATATGTGTGGTGCTTGCGATATCGGGACAAAAGCAAATATTCTTAAAACTGCCAAAGATTATTCTATCCCTTTAATTTTATATGGCAACTCTCCACTCGAAGAAGATTCTTTTGTGCCCGACACTATTCAAGATATATCAAGGTTAAAATATATATTAAAGCAAACTAAAGATTTGTCTAAAACAGAGATTAATGAGTTTTTGGTTTACCCAAATTATAATTTTTTTCGCCATTCGTTTAATAAAAAGTTTGGTATAATGGCTAAAGAAATTAGCCCACTATTTTACATAGATGTGCCATCAGATAAAGAAATGGGGATTATAATTTCGGAGAAACTTAATTGGCATGACGATAATAGAGAATACTCAAAGCATCTTGATTGCCTTGCCGAACCATTTACAAATTATATAAGAAATAAAATTTATGGTTACGAAAGAAGATTATGTCAATATAGCAACATGATACGTAACAATGAGATAAGCAGAGAATTAGCTATGGAATTGTACAGAAGTGATAAAATAGAATCTCTTCCTGAAAACTACAATGTTGTTTTAGACTATTTAAATCTAAGCCATGAGGACATAAGTACAATAATATCAAACAAAGCTTTAAAATACGAAAACAAAACCTCAAGAATTAATAAAATATATGCAAGATTAATCAATTTAAAAAGAAAAGTCTTACAGCATTATTAAATTGCAGTATTCCCAAAATTTGAGAAATCAGAAGCTAACTTTTAGTTAGCCCCTGATTCAGACACATTTATTCTATCATGATTTTAACAGTTTCAATTAATTTTGAATCTTCATTAAAAAGTTGTAACAAGTATATTCCTTCATTCATAGTTTTATTCAAATCAATTGAGATTAAATCTGAATTACAGTATCTTTCAATCAATACCTGACCAGTAATATTCAATATTTTTAATGTTGAAATATTGATTTCTGTTTCCGAAATATCAATATAGAGATAATCATGTGCAGGATTAGGAAATATACTGATATTTAGATTGTTAAGTTGGTTGTTCTCGATAGATAAACTTCCTGTTTCTACATACCCAATATTTGAGCTATTACAATAATTGCTGTCGTAAACGTTTAATAAATAGTATCCTCCACACAAGCTGTCGGCAGTTTGAGTTGTTTGCATTTGAGTATCGTACCACTATACTATTAGATTTACATGTTTAATCATGGGTAGTTAATAATTATTTGCAAATTTAAGCAATTATTTATTTATATACGATTAATACAAGCTTGTAAATTTAGCTTTACATATTTTGTAAAAACGAAAGGCTGCATTTTTGCGGCCTTTCGTTGTAATCACCCTTGTCAATCGTAGAGATTTATATAAGCTTGGGTTAAGTTATATGGTGATATTTAAGCCAAAACTAATTGGGTTAAGTTTAGGTCCTTTATTTTCGGAATATAGAGTATTAATATCGTACATACCAAAAACATTAACAGCACCTA
>JAQVOJ010000025.1 GCA_028702675.1 Bacteroidales bacterium | reverse complement strand
ATCGTTGTAATAGATAATCGGGTCGAAAGGTACAATTAGCAAACGGAGATCGTATTTTGGACCATAAACAAATTGCAATGATTCTTGACAATTAATATTAATTGAATAAGCTAAAAGTACAGCAAATGCAATAAGTCTATTCATAATTATCTGAATAAGTTAATAATGTCGTTGCCTACGATGAATACAATTAAAGCTAATAGAATTACCATTCCAATATATTGAACAATTTCCATAAATCTATCGGGGAGTTTACGTCTTGTGATTGCTTCTATAAGAGTAAAAAATGCGTGTCCACCATCGAGTCCGGGTATTGGTAATATATTTATGAATGCCAGAACCATTGATAACATTCCTGTAATTGACCAAAATCTTAACCAATTCCATTCTGCACCATAAAATTTTGCGATACCAATAGGTCCACTTAAATTTTTAACTTTTTCTTGACCAGTAAATAAAAGCTTAAAACCTTTAATATTAGTAATTACAGCAGCAAAAGCATCTTTGTTGCCGTATTTCATTGCTTTAAAAAAAGTATAAGTTTCGGTTTTATAATCAGGATATTTTATAACAAAGCCCAATTTACCAATGCTATCTACCACAGCTTTTAGCTCTACGATTACATTGTGCCGTTCAATTTTTAGTTCTACAGTATCATTGGCATTATTTAAAAGCATTTCTTTAAATCCACCGAAAGAGCTAATAGGGATTTGATTTAAACTTATGAATTTATCTCCTGGTTTTATCCCTGCTTTTTCGGCATTTGAATCTTTTATAATGCTATCAACACAAAACTGATGGTTTTCGAATCCTATAAAAAGACCACCTCTTTGGATATATTTATATACTGTATCTGGTATTTCAACATCTATAAGTGTTCCGTTTCGGTCAACTGTAATTGTTCCTCCCAAAATTGCGTTCGACATTAAAGCATCTTGCATTCTATCGATTTCTTTACCATTTACGGCAACAATTTTATCTCCGGTTTCAAACCCGATGTATCTTCCATATTTATATGCATATATGCCTTCTTCTATACTTGTAATTGGAACATATTCTTTTACATATACCAGATTAACAGCAGTAAAAATCATTATTCCTACAATAACATTCATTACTACTCCTGCAATCATTACAATAAAACGCTGCCATGCAGGTTTAGATCTGAATTCCCATTCTTTTGGTTCGCTCTTTAACTGCTCTGTATCAAGCGATTCGTCAATCATCCCTGATATTTTGCAATAACCACCAAGAGGGAGCCACCCTATGCCAAATTCGGTGCCGCCTATCTTTTTTTTATAAAGACTAAAACCCCAGTCGAAAAAGATGTAAAATTTATCAACCTTAATGCCAAAAGCTCTTGCTGCAAGGTAATGACCTAATTCGTGTATAAAAACCAGTAAAGATAATGCAGTTAGGAGCTGCGCCGCCATTATTAATCCACTCATTATTTTAAATTTTTATATAGTTCAAACGCTAATTGTCTTGTGATAGTATTAGTTTTTTCGTAATCGTTTATTTCAGGATTTGCAATGAATTCAACTTTTTCCATACAAGCTTGAATCAATTCAGGCATTTGGACAAAGTTTAATTTTTCATTTAAGAATAGTTCTACAGCAACTTCGTTTGCTGCATTTAAAATACAAGGCATATTTCCGGCTTTATTAAGAGCTATATATGCTAAATTTAAGTTACGAAAGGTATTTTGGTCGAGTAACTCAAAGCTTAAATTTGTTTTGCCGTCGAACGAAAATCTTGGAAAATCAGATTTTGTTCTATTAGGAAATGACATTGCATACTGAATAGGCAAACGCATATCAGGAGGACTCATTTGTGCTTTTACCGAACCATCAGTAAATTGTACCATGCTATGAATTATCGACTGAGGATGAACTACAACGTCAATTTTATTGGGTTTTATTCCAAACAACCAATGTGCTTCAATTACTTCTAAGCCTTTATTCATCATAGAAGCCGAATCAATAGTTACCTTATTGCCCATTACCCAATTCGGATGATTTAAAGCTTGTTTTACGCTTACCTTTTTCAACTCTTCGTAACTCATTCCTCTAAAAGGTCCTCCCGAGGCGGTCAGTATTAATCTTTCAACTGAATCTATGTTTTCACCAAGTAAACATTGAAAAATTGCAGAGTGCTCGGAATCAACCGGAATTATTGGTGCTTTATATGCTCTGGACAAACGAGTAATAATTTCTCCGGCAACAACCAAAGTTTCTTTATTTGCTAAAGCAATTACTTTACCTGCTTCAATAGCTTTAATAGTTGGTAGCAAACCTGCAAATCCTACCATTGCCGTTAGGACAAGATTTGATGGGCCAAACTGGGCAGCATAGAGTACCGAGTCGTATCCTGTAAATACTTTAATGGGTAAATTTGATAATGCTTCTTTTACAAAATTATACTTTTTCTCGTTAGCAATTACAACCATATTTGGTTCTAACAAGAGAGCTTGTTTGATCAATAAATCGGCGTTGTTGTTAGCAACTAAAACTTCTGCAACAAACAAATCAGGATGTTTGGCAATAACTTCTACTGCTTGTCTGCCAATAGAACCTGTTGAACCTAGTATGCTTATATGTTTTTTATTCATTAATAGACCTAAAACTTAACATATATTTCGGGATCAACAGCTTTTCCGTTTTTCCAAACTTCGAAATGCAAGTGAGCTCCGGTGCTATATTCCCCTGTGTTGCCATAAATTGCAATTTGCTCACCGGCTTTTACTTGGTCTCCTTGCTGAACTAAAATATCTTTATTATGCCTATAAGCTGTTATAACATTATTTTCGTGTTGAATTAAAATACTATAACCAGCTTCCATTGTGTAATTTGCTGATATTACAGTACCATTTTTTGCAGCATAAACCGAAGAGTTTTGTTCGGGAACTATATCTGTTCCCAAATGACCTGTCGCCGGATTAAACGAATTGGTAACGACTCCTTTGACTGGAGGGAACAAAGATAAAACTTCTGTTTGCTGTAAGTTCTCTTTATACAGATTTTTTGCTGCATCATAATTTTCGGTTTTATTTAATGCTTTTGCATCATCATAAGCCGACTTAGGAATAACTATATTAATAGTTGAGTCAAGAGGTTCTATTCCTAAGATTGCATTACGCAATAATTCCAAATAATTATCACGAATAGTTATTTCGTACTCCAAACTGTCAATTCTGATTTTATTGGTTATCATGTGTTTGCGTATTGTATTATCGGGATAACCTGGTATCAGGGCTTTTATGGGAGTAAACACTACAATTATCCAAAAAATTGACATTAAAACTAAAATAGCTATTAAGTTGATTAATATAAACCCAAATCTATTAAACCGGTATGCTCCGGTTGATTCAAGGTTTTCGGCATGATAAACTACAAGTTTGAAGCGTTTTTTAAACCATTTAATTAATTTGGATTTCTTTTTACTCCCCATTTGTTTTAAATTTTATCTAATGCTTGTTTTAGGTCATCTAATAAGTCGTCTAAGTCTTCGATACCTATCGATAATCGAACTAAACCATCAGTAATACCGGCTTTTATTCTATTATCGTGACTTACTCCGGCATGAGTCATCGAAGCAGGATGTTGTATTAAAGTTTCAACACCTCCAAGAGATACTGCTAAGATTGCTAATTTAACATTATTCATCAAAGTTTCGCCTGCTTTTATTCCGTCTTTAAGTTCAAAACTAATCATAGACCCGGGTCCTTTTTGTTGTTTCTTTGCCAATTCAAATTGGGGATGTGATTTTAACCCTGGATATTTAACCCACTTTATTTTTGGGTGATTTTCAAGAAATTCAGCAATTTTTTGTGCCGATTGTTGTGATCTTTCAATTCTTAGCGACAATGTTTTTACGCCACGAATTACCAGATATGCTTGATGAGGATCCATATTGCCTCCTAAATAAACCATAGTTTGCCTTATTAATTTATAAGTGTCAGGATCTTTTGCAATAATTGCACCACCCACAATATCAGCATGTCCATTAATAAACTTTGTTAGCGAATGTACTACTATGTCTGCACCTAAATCGAGAGGGTTTTGTAAATATGGAGAATTAAAAGTATTATCAACACAAACTAAAATATTGTGTTTATGAGCTAATTCGCTTGCAGCAGCAATATCTGTAATTTGAATAGTAGGGTTTGCCGGTGTTTCTAAGTATAAAAGTTTAGTATTAGGACGAATATGTTTTTCAATATTCTTTAAATCAGAAGTATCAACAAAATCAAATTCTACACCAAATCTAGAAAAATCTCTTTCCATAACACCTCTGCTAGGTCCATAAATTGCTGATGTTCCAATCATGTGCATTCCTTGTCCTAAAAGAGCCATATACACTGTACTTACTGCTGCCATGCCAGAAGATAAGGCAATGCCACCAAACCCATTTTCGAGAGAAGCTAGTTTATCTTCGAGAGCATTTATTGTTGGGTTACCTATTCTTGTATAAATGTATCCAGGGTCTTTGCCTGCAAAACAATCAGCACCGTGCTTGGCATTTTTAAATTTAAATGTTGATGTTTGATAAATTGGTGTAACAGCACTTCCGTGAATGTCCTCAAAATCTCCTGCATGTACTAGTTTTGTGTTAAAACCTTTTTTTGATGTATCCATTTTTAAAAAAATTTAAGTAATTAAAAAAAACAAAAGGAGCTCTTAAGAACTCCTTTATTCTTGTGGAGCATAGCGGGGTCGAACCGCTGACCTCGTGACTGCCAGTCACGCGCTCTAGCCAACTGAGCTAATGCCCCTTATTTAAAGAACTATCGTAAAACTTGAAACTTACCAATATTTAATTTGCCGGTATTTGTTTTAATCATATAAATATAAAAACCTGAATCAAATTTTGCGGCATCAAAGATAATATTTTTTGTGTTAAATTCCATTTCTGACATTAATTTACCTTCGATATTTAGAATAGATAAAACTCCTTTTTGAGGTTTACCAAAGTAAAAATTTAGAATATTATTAGCAGGGTTTGGGAATAGGTTTACGGTAAAATCGTCAATATAATTAGGTATGCTCGAATTGTTATCATTATAAACTCTCATAGAAAAAATCATAGATCTTTCTTGATTTATAGCACAATGCAATAGAGGAGTGCCATAAGTTTTTGCGTAACAATTAAAATAGTATGAAGTATCAATAATCGGGAAATCAATAGGAATCATATCTCCAATTCCGGGTACAGAACCTAAGCTAATATATTGATTCGATAATTTATTGCGAAGTAATATATCCATTATGTAAATATCTCTCTTATATTCGGTTAAAACTTGTCGCGTAGCGTTAAATGCATTTGTGTCTTGTATTACAAGCTGTATTTCATTTTCAAATTCTGAATGGACTGAAATTTCAACTTGTACATTTACCGTGTCGAATATAGCAGCAATAGTAGGATAGTCGTCAGGTGGTATTATTGATTCAAAATCGGATATTAAAAATTTTTGGTTTAAATATCCGGTGTCTTCGATAACACTACCTACTTGAGCAGGAAAATATAATGTTGTTAATGGATTAGATGCCGTTAAACTATATGGTAAATTAGCAAATGGAAGTATTCCTTTTAAGCCTATTTCTTGCACTTGTGTGTCGCTAATTTTTACAAACACTTCGAATCCAAGATCGTTTATATACAAACAGTTTGCTTCAGGGAAGTTTGATTCATTATCAAAATCTGCAGGTTCGTAATAATATATAGTATCCATTATGCAATTCTCAAATCCAGTGTTTTGTGCTATTCTAAATATCTCATCAGTATAGAAATTAGAAAAAGGCAAACTCTGAGTTTCGTATGTGTTTGTATAATTTACAATAGGGCATTTATCGCCTGCATTATGATAATCACTTCTTTCGTAAACTATTTGAGAAAATAAGACATTTGAAAGTAAGACCATTACAATAACACAATAAAAAATTTTCGTTTGCATATACTATTATTTATGGATGATTAAAATAGGAAACACAGAGTAATTATTCTTAAAAGAAAAGAACAAACTATTGAAAATGCTTGTTCTAATAAATATAATATCTAAGTACATTATAAAACAGTTTTTGCAACTTTAGAGTCTAGTTAAAAACTGTTTGCTCATTAATAGTAATTTCTTCTTCAAATGTTTTATCGTTTTCAAGAATTAAAACACCTAATCCTCTTCTTAAAAATGGATGATCTCTGTCTGTACCTTTAGTTACTTCAACTTTGTAAATAGATTCGTAGCGGAATTCGTAAGATACTTTTCCGTTATCGTCTGTCCATGATGTGTCTGCAATTTGTTTAGGACCATCAGCCAAATAAACAACAGTATGAGAACTGTCAGAGTCGGCAGCTTTCACAATAACCATTGCTCCTTCAACTGGTTCACTGTTTTCATCTAAAACCAAAACAATTGCTCTTGGTGGCTCAGGTTCTTTACATGAGTTAGAAACAAAAACTAAAATGCCAATTAAAGCAATTATCGATAAGCTAATTATACTTTTGTTCATGATCGACAATAATTAATTAAATTTGTATTCCACAATATTAAGAATATTTTTAATATTATCAAAAAAAAAAGCATTATGAGAAACTCTATTTATCTGATATTGATATTGTCAAGTGTTTTTTTAAGCTCTTGTTCTTTATTTAACAAAGGTTTGAAAATGGATACATATATAGAAATGAAAACTTCTGAGGGGGATATTATTGTCGGTTTATATGAAAAAACACCTATTCATTCAAATCATTTTAAACAAGTTTGTGAGTCGAATACTTATGATAGTTTGTTAATACATCAAATTGGTCCTGATGGGATAATTATTGCCGGAGATACTGCAAGTAAAAACGCAGATGTTAATTATTTATTCAATAGTACTGCCATAGATACATCATTAAAGCCTGAAATATATCCGGAAATAATTCATACACGTGCAAAAATTGGTGCATGGCGGGTTGATGATGAGAATAATCCTGAAAAATATTCGCACCCAACGGTATTTTATATGATTTATGGAGTTAATTATTCGGAAAAAAATCTAAAATTGATAGAAACAATTATGAATAAAGATATTATACAAGAATATATGGATAAGTATTTAGAGAAAGATGAAAATAAACATTTAAAAGATAGCTTGGATTATTATAAAATTCAGCGTATGAATAAAGACTTCGAGAATTTGTTTGTTAAAATTCGAGATAGAGTGATACCAATTATTAAGAGTGATGGTAAAAACATTTTTAAATTTAGTGATTATCAAAAAACAGTTTATTCGGAAAATCCAGGGATACCATATTTGGATGGTAAATACACTATTTTTGGGGAAGTTGTTTATGGCGAAGATATATTAGAGAAATTAACTAAAAAGAGAACTCGTATCAAATATCGTCCTCAAAGAGATATTTTAATATTATCTACCAAAGTATTAACCGATGAAGAATGGAAAGAAATTAAAAAAAGTATAGAAAAACAGAGAAAAAACTAATTTTGCACTTGTAAGATATTTTTTAAAAAAATAATATGAAAGAAAAGATTGAAAAATTAAAAGAAAGTATAAAGTCTTATATTGTTTCAAAACCTGATGATATTGAAGCTTTCAGAATTAAGTATTTATCAAAAAAAGGAGAGGTTTCTACTCTTTTTCAAGAATTTAGAAATGTACCAAACGAATTGAAACGACAATTAGGTCAAGATTTAAACGAACTAAAAAACTTTGCATCAAATACATACGAAGATTTAAAAAAATCTTTTAACGATAATACTCAAAACGAAAATAATATTGATTTAAGTTTACCGGGTTTACCCATAGAATTAGGTACACGCCATCCTGTAAGTCTTGTAAAAGGTAAAATAATTGAAATATTTAAAAGGATTGGATACACCGTTTCAGAAGGTGCCGAAATTGAAGATGACGAACATAATTTTGGTAGATTAAATTTTCCTGAGAATCACCCTGCTCGCGATATGCAAGATACTTTTTTTATTAGTCCCGATTTAAATGTTTTATTGCGAACACATACCTCTTCGGTTCAGGCTCACGAGATGCAAGAGCTAAAACCTCCAATACGTACAATATCTCCCGGTAGAGTATTTAGAAACGAAAGTATTTCGGCACGCTCACATTGTCAATTTCATCAAATCGAAGGTTTGTATATTGACGAAAATGTATCGTTTGCCGATTTAAGACAAACTCTTCTTTTTTTCGCTCGTGAAATGTTTGGACGCGATACAAAAATTAGACTACGACCATCATATTTCCCTTTTACCGAACCATCTGCCGAAATGGATATAAGTTGTTCTCTCTGTGGTGGCAAAGGTTGTAAGGTTTGTAAACACACAGGTTGGGTAGAGGTGCTGGGCTGTGGTATGGTTGACCCAAATGTTTTAGAAGTTGCAGAAATTGATACTAAAAAGTTTACCGGATTTGCTTTTGGAATAGGAATTGAAAGAACCGCTATGCTTGTGTATGGAATTAATGATATTAGGCTTTTATTTGAAAATGATATCAGATTTTTGAAACAATTTACATCTGCAATTTAATCGTATTTGATTAATGAAATTACATTGTCAACAAATAGGTTCAGATAATAAAACCATAATTATATTGCATGGATTGTATGGTAGTGGCGATAATTGGATGAGTATTGCGAAAAAATTTAGTGATAACTATACTGTTTTACTACCTGATATGAGGAATCATGGTAAATCTCCCCATAGCGATATTCATAATTACCATGTAATGGTAGAAGACATTCGAGAGTTAATGGCTGAACGAAATATTGTAAAAGCTCATATAATAGGACATTCAATGGGTGGAAAAACTGCAATGTTTTTTACGGTAAAATATCCAGAACTTGTTGATAAACTTGTGATAGTTGATATAGCTCCTAGTGAGACTACAAAATTAATTGAAGAAAGCTCTCATGCTCTATTTCATTTAAATCTAATAAATAGCTTACTTAATATTGAGATTGATAAAGCAAGTAATTTAAAAGAAGCAAAAGATTTGCTTGCTAATGAAATAGATGATAAACGTTTAATTGGATTTTTGCTTAAAAATACAACAAAATCTAATGGTAAATATCATTGGCAAATGAATTTAGATGCATTTTTACATAATCTTCCCGAAATAATGGAGGGATTAAATATTGATGATTTTATAGATCGAAAGATTAATACTTCCACACTTTTCCTTAAAGGGAGTAATTCTGACTATATTGATAATAAAGATTATAAGCATATAGATTTTATATTTACCAATAGTAAAATTAAGGTAATATCTGGTGCAGGACATTGGATGCATGCAGAACAGCCTGCAGCAATAGAGGAATCTATTTTATCTTTTTTTAATGAATAGTTAAAATACAGAAGCTTTTTTGTAAAACTCGTTAAGATTAAGCCCAAGAGATATATGATGGCTCATGCCGGCAAGGTGATAACTTGCTAAACCATAATGAATGTTAAATTTGGATAAGTTAATTCCGGCACCAAACGACATCCCAACTATTGCAGCTCTAGTTTGTAATGCTAGTTCAGAGCGACGGCGATAATTAAACCCAAAAGCTATATAAAAATTGTCGGAAGGTACAAACTCTACACCGAGAATTATATGTCTTAAAAGTTCGTCTCCAACATTTCCTGATTTATTTAAAAAAGTATTAAACTTTTGTCCAAAAGTTGTATCAGTAATGGAAGAGTTATTGTCTGTTTCGAGCATATTTTGATTGTCGAGAGGGCTATCGTAACGTAAACTCCAATTAAAAAGGTTTTGAAATGTTAATGACACTCTAAATGGTGCATGTTCTAAGCCTTTTGAAACACCTAATTGCAAATCGTAAGGCATAGGCTCTCTGTTGCCGGGTTGATAGGGCTTAAATTGAACTCCGATATTTTTTAAGACTAAGGCAGCCGAAAATAGGTTAGCAGTATCTAACCACGTAATACCGGCATCAATTGCCATACCCGAACTATAGTAAGTGCTTAGAGCTGAATAAATAGTTTTTAGTGTAGCTCCGGCATACAGTTTATCATAAATTTCTCTTGAATAATAAAGATTAATCGAGTATTCGGATGCAGTAAAATCTCCTAGAATTGTTCCGGTTTCGTCGGCGTGTATAAAGTTTCCGTAATTTAGATAATGAATTCCTGCACCTACAGTACCAATACCTTCAAGATGATGAGAATACGAAACGTAGCCAAAATTAATATCTGCAATATAATTAATATAATTGAGTACTAATTTTCCGTGCATTTCCGGACGCAAAAGTGAGGGATTATGGTAAACCATGTTTAAATCATTTGCATACAATGAAACATTGTTGCCACCTAAAGCCGCTACATGAGCTGCATTTGGCAGATTCAAGAAATCATAAGTATTATCTCCGCCTGTTTGTGCAAATGCTTGCTGAAAGCAAAATAAAACTGCAAAATTTAATATTAGTGTTTTAATTCTCAAGTATTATTAATTTTAAAAACAATGTCAAATATATTAATTTTAAAAACGCCAACATATTATAATTATTGCTTTAAATCCCATTCGGCATAAAATTGTTTTAAGAATTGTTCCATAAAATCGTGCCGATTTTGTGCCATATCTTTTGCTGTTTTAGTATTCATACGCTCTTTTAATAGCAATAATTTTTCGTAAAAATGATTAATTGTTGGCCCTTTATCATTAAAATATTCTTTAGCGGAAGTATGACAAACGGGTTTTCTGTTTGGATGATATATTAAACGGGATTTATAGCCTCCAAAACTGAATGTACGAGCAATACCTATTGCTCCAATGGCATCAAGTCTGTCTGCATCTTGAACAATCTTACCTTCAAGGGTTTTCATGGGTGTTGGTACATGTGCCCCCTTAAACGACAATGTAGAAATAATTTCTTTTACTTCTTTTCTGATATTCTCATCAATTTTTATTTCTTGCATTAAAATCTCAGAATTTTCGATGCCACCTGTTATTTCTTTTAGTTTAGGATCATCAAATTCGTGAAGCCACGCAGCTAATCCACAAATGAAGCTATTTGCATTTTCTTGTTTTGCAATATGCCTACTTAAATTAAACACACGTTGTAAGTGCCAAAAATCGTGTCCGCTTGGTTCGTTAGCAAATAATTTATGAAGCTTATTTCTAAGTAGCTCGATTTGCGGATTCATTGTTTCTCAATTTTACTCAATTCATCAAATATTTGATATACAGCCGGACAAGTATTAATGTTTTTTAAACTTAAGTCTATTATTCTGCTAAACTTAACCATATTGGTATGAGGGTACTTGCGGCAAGCTTTTGGTCGATGCTCGTAAACTTTACAATAATTATCGGTATCAAGAAAAGGGCAGGGCATAGTTTTAAAAACCATATCGCCGTCTTCGTCTATACGTAGAAATCTTTCAAATATTACTGAAGGTTTTAGGTTTAGGGCTTTAGATAGTCTAGTTATATCCATATCGGTAATGCGTGGACCAAGAGAGCGACAACATGAGGCACATTCCAAACAATTAATCTTAGCAAAAACCTGATTATGAAGTAAATGCACTGTGTCGTCTAATTTACGAATAGGCCACTTTTTTAATCTGAGAGTTAATTTTTTAAATTCTTTTTTTCGAGACAGAGCAAGCTGCTTATGTTCCTCTATATTTATCACTTGATTTTGATTTTAACAGTCGAAAATTTAGTTGAGATATTAAAACCCCTAAAATTACCATCGACATACCTATAATTTTTTTTGCTGTAATCATTTCATTAAGAACAAGCCACGAAAAGAGAATTGTAAATACAGGAATAACATTTGTAAAAATATTTACTTTGGTAATTTCCATAAATTTTAAAGCATACATATAAAACAGAAAAGCCAGAGTAGAGGCAAAGAATCCTAGTTTTAATATTGCAATTCCGGCTTCGGGAACAAAACCTGTAGCGATATTATGGCTAAGATCGAATGATAACATTATTGGTAAAAAATATAAGGCACCAATAATATTTTGATAAAATATTGTAGTAAATATACTGTAATTGCCGGGCATAAGTTTAATCTTTACACTATATCCAATAGCAGCCACTATAGCTAAAGCCAGAAATATTAATCCGTTGCCTGATATTTCGAGCTTAAAACCTTTAGTTAAAACTATTACACCTATCCCAAATATAGATACAACTATTCCGACAATATTTAAAATTGTAACTTTTTCTTTTAAAAAATAGCGGGCAGCAAAAGGAGTAAAAAGAGGAATTGTACTAATAATAACAGATGATGTTGAAGCATCTAGTTTGCTGAGTCCGGTTGTTTCTCCAATAAAGTACAAAAAAGGCTCAAAAAAAGCCAGCAGCATAAAATGTGGTATGTGTTGCTTTTTAATCTTTACTAATTTTTTTAAAACAAGCAATACAGGTAGCAATATGATAGCAGATAGCAATGTGCGTGAAAAAATAACAGTAAGCGGTCCATAAAACTCTAGAGCTATTTTTGCCCAGATATAAGAATAAGCCCACAACATCATACTAATCGTGAGAAGTGGATATATAATAAAATATTTGTGCCTTTTATTCATTTGGGCAGCAAAGATAGTTTTACAAAATCAATTTTTATAAGATTTTTAATATGATTTTTCGCATACGCATCTAAATCCGAGCCACAACGAAGCTTGCTTATAATCGAAATTATTTCCGACATAACAGTCTTCTTCGGTATTGCAAAACGACCCACCTTTAGCAATCCCTTTTGTAGATGTCATTTCGGCAATATTACCAAATAAATCATATATGCCTATTTTGTTAGGAATACTTTCTTTTGTTTCATTAATAACTTCTAAAAATCCAGATTCTGGAATATTATGGCAATTAGCCTTTGTTATACTTTTTTTCTGCAATTTCTTAATTGTTTTTTCTTCATAATCAATCCTTGCAAGTTTTTCCCATTCTTTAACCGATGGAAGGCGGTAAACACAATACTTGGGAATATTATTGATTGTTTTAGGTAAACTATTTAATTTGTTTTTTTTCAGATAAATATGTTCATTGACCCTATCAGTTCTCCATGTACAATACGAAATAGCTTGTTCGTAGCTGATTAGGCAGACGGGAAAGTGATTATATTCGGGATGTTTGAAATATAAATCGTAAAGTTTTGAAATTTGAGAATCTAATAAAGTAGTTTCTGGTAATTGCAATAAATATTCTTGAGAGTCTTCGCCATAATTAGTTTTTAGCCAATATAAAAACTCTCTATAATCAAGATTGGTAATTTCTGTGCGATCTGCATAAAAATTCTCTTGTACTTTTACAGTTCCCGGTGGGTTGTCAATAATATCAGTCGGGTTTGAAACTAAAAGTATAAATAAAAATATTAAATTTACCATTAATATTGTTTTTGTAAAAACTTAAAACTAAAATATGATTGATAAACGACTATTCACAATTATTATTACTTTAAAAGTTCTGATCTTTTTTACTTTTAATTCTTCGCTAGCTCAAGAAAAAGAAAATATTAATAATAATTTACTTGTAGGGCAAATTAGTTATTCCACTTTAGAGATGCCTCCTAATAACGAATGGTTTTTGCCAAATTACAAGGATTACCAAGTAGATTTGTTATTAGTAGAGCAATTAGTCAATGCCGAACCAGATAAAATAATAATTGTATTAGGAACTTGGTGTGGTGATTCGAGGCGTGAGGTGCCAAGATTTTTTAAGATTATTGATAGCATTGGTTGGGATAGGAGTAATGTAGATATCTATGCAGTTGACAGGAGTAAAACCTTGCCTGAATTTGAGGCTTTAGGTATAAGTGTGGAGCGAGTTCCTACATTCTATTTTTACAATTCTGGCACACTTGTGGGTACTATTGTGGAGTTACCTGAAATTACATTAGAGGTGGATATGATAAGTATATTGGTTAATTAATAAACATCGATATTTCTGTCTTTTTCAAGAAAACGATGTAAAATAATTAATAACCAAATTCTGTTGTATAAATAATCTGTCCCGTTTCTAAAACTTTTTATTAAGCGTGCAGTTTCGTTATAATCAACTATTTTGTGTTTTCTGATAACCCATTCGTTTAAGTGTTCATCAATTAAATAAGACATGTCGCTTTTTAACCATTTGCTTAATGGGATAGAAAATCCCCATTTAGGGCGGTCGAAATACTCTTTAGGTAAATAATCGTAAAGAACTTCTTTAAGTAGATATTTTTGATTGTCTTTTTGTATTTTAAGTTTTGGCGACAGATTTACGGCAAATTCTACAATTCTGTGGTCTAGTAAAGGTACTCGAGTTTCAAGGCTGTACCTCATAGAAGCTCTATCAACTTTAACCAGCAAATCATCTTTAAGATAATATCTTAAGTCGAATACTGCTTGTGCTTCGGCTGGTGTAAGTTTTCTAATAAAATAACTAAAATCTTGGTCAACACTTAATTCGGAATATGGTGCACCCTGTAGCAGTTTCGATAGTTCTTCGAGGCTAAAAAGATATTGTTCTTGCGAGAATATGTGGCTTTTTATAAGTTTAGACTGTTTATATTTAAACAGGTGTGCTGCACGCTTATATCTATTATTTGGAAAATGTGAAAGTAAAAATCCAATAGTGTGCCTAAATGAGCGTACCGGCAATCTGTTTAGTCGTTGTGCCCACTGATACGAACCGTATCCATGAAATAATTCATCGCCTCCATCGCCGCTAAGTACCATTGTAACATGTTCCCTTGCTAGTCGTGATATTAGCATTGTAGGAATAGCTGAGGAATCTCCAAATGGTTCATCATAATAATTGAGCATTTCAATTATCATTTGCTGTGCGTCTAATTCCGTTACAGTAAATTCATGATGGTTAGTTCCTAAATGTTCGGCAATTCTGCGAGCAAACGCAGCCTCATTAAATTGTGACTCTTCAAAGCCGACACTAAAAGTATTTAATTTACCTGTACAGTATTGGCTAGCAACTGCTGTAACTAAACTACTGTCGATACCTCCACTTAAAAATGTTCCAAATGGTACGTCACTTATAAGTCTTTTTGATATCGATGATTCAATGAGTTCTTTTAGAATTTGTTTACTTTCTACTTCATCTTCATTTGTAGATCGTTGAATTAAACCTTCGATATGCCAATAAGACTCTATTCTTAACCCCTCATCGGAAAGTATAGCAAAGTTGCCGGAGGGAAACTTGAAAATATTTTGATAAATGCTGTTAGGTTCGGGTATATAACCAAGGTGTAAATAGTCGCGAACAGATTGTAAACTTACAGACCTTTTATCTCTAATTTTATTTATTTGCAATAATGATTTTAATTCTGAAGCAAAAGCAAATGTACTTCCATCCCAATAATAATAAAGAGGTTTAATTCCTATCCTGTCTCTAAATATATAAAGTTTATCTTCTTCCTTATCGTATATAGCAAGAGCAAACATTCCGTTTAATTTATTTACAAATGTTACTCCCCATTCGGCAAATGCTTCGAGAACAACTTCGGTGTCTGATGTTGTTCTAAAATCTACATTTAAATCCTTAGCAATTTGTTTGAAGTTATATACTTCGCCATTATACACACAAATATATCTCATACTGTGTGAGTCCATTGGTTGGTTTGCATCATCAGAAAGATCAATAATACTAAGTCTGCGATGTCCTAAGCCTACATTTGCCGAATAATAAACTCCCTCAGCATCAGGACCTCTGTGTGCCATTGCCTTGCACATATTTCTTAATTCCGGTTCACTTACAAAACCTCTACTCTTAGTATAAAATCCTGCTATTCCACACATATTTTCTATTGTGAGTTTGCACAAAAATAATATATTATTGAATGAAAAATACTTTTAATTGTTTTTTGATCGTACACAGAAATAATATTGTAAAAAATATTTAATATATAACATACAAATATTTTAAGTTATAAGTATTAAATAAAAAGAAAAATCTCAGAAAGAGTAATGTGCCTTAGTTTCTTAGATTCCTACTTCTTCAATTATTTCACCTTTTTGATATACTACTTTACCAATGGGGTTTCCGTTTTCGTCAAAAAACAACCACGTACCATCGGCAGTATCGTTAACGTAATTCTTTTCGTATCTCACTTCACCATTTGGGAAATAGACTTCAGATTTACCATGTTTTAATCCTTGTTTGTAATAACCGATACTCCAAACTACTTCATTATCGTACCAAGCTATCCATTTTCCATGTCTTTTCCCGTTTTTATAGGCACCTTCCATTTCTTTTTTACCATTTTGGTAATATCTTATTTCATGCTTTAAAACTTTATTGTTTGAACTTGTATCAAAATATTGCACTTTTGCCGGTTTACCACTTGAATGAGTTTTTACAATCTCTTTAAAATAAACACTTGCAAGAGTATCGGTTATTTCAGTTTGTAAATTTTTTTCACTTGTATCTGCTTTATTATTACATGAAATAGTAAAAAGCCCAAAACTTATAATAAGAGTAAGGATTAAAACATTTTTTAAAAAATTGTCGTTCATATTCCTGTAAAGATTTAATTATTAAACTTTTTCAGTAGAAATTCATCATTCAAGATAAGATGAATTCCGTAAAAATAGTCATAAGAATTAATATCAATTCCATAGTAATTTTCGTATCTAACACCAACTAATATTCCCTTAGCTATTTCTTTTTTTATTCCAAGTTTTACGCAAAAAACCTTACGATTAGGTTCAAAAACCGAGTTGTAAATATAACTTTTCGATTGAAACAGAGGTTCTCCAGTCATGCTTATAAAATTGTGGGAATGCCAATATCCTAACGAAGCTATTATATAATCAGACATAAGATACAAGCTGCCGTAATATCCATAGCCGGTTTGCTCACGTTCTAAACTGATTGGCGAAAGCTCTACATAATGAGCATAATATGCTGTAACACCAGTTTGAAAATTCCATGTAGATTTAATACCATGCGAGAGATCAATGCCACCAACAGCATTGCAAATAGTGCTTACAGGAAAGCTTACAGCAAGATGCTGTCCGCCTTTATGTGCCCATAAAGTTTGTACAAAAATCTTTAGTGGAGTGTAAGCACTAAAAAAAAGAGTATATGAGCCAGAATATCCCAATTGCATTATTTCTTGTTCTTTATCGCGGGGTTTAGAATTTCTGTCGTAGTTTACCCAAATATCAGAAAAAAAATGAGGTTTATTGATTACTAATTGTACGCCCTCTTCGTCGTTGTTGATGTAATGACGGTCGAATTGATACAATTGTTCAACCATTCTATGATTAAGACCATTATTTAAATCACCTAATATAAGATTTATATCTTCACTAATTTGCCAGTTTATTCTAAACAAGGGTTTTAGCTTATCAAACTTAGTTTCGCCATAATATTTCTGAACAAATAAGCCTGCCGATATTTTTATGTTGTTGTTAATTTGATAATGCATGCTTGGTTCTAAAATGGTACCGGCTAATGCACGCGAATAAACCATATTATTAAAATATTCATTGTTTTTAAAGAAATTGAGATTTCTTATGCCAAATGAAAATATTCTGTTGCTTGAGTCGCTCTTTATCTCAATATTATCATAAAAATCGTAATGATAATTGGTTTGAGCTTTAACGGTCAAAAAAAATATTAATAAAACAATAGTATTTAATAATTTCACTTTTAGTTTAGTGCTTTTAGTATTAAAAATTTAATTCGTGAAATTAGTAATATAAATTAAAAACAAATAATTTAATTAAATATTGCAAATTCGATATAAAAGTTAAAAATTACGGATAGAATTTATATATTTATATCTCGAAAATTATTATACGGAATAATCTTAAGGATGAAATTCGCATTTTCAATATTATTTGTTTTACTTTTTGTAGGTGGATTAAGTTCGGTGGATACTGTAAAAACACCCATAGTTTATGCAGAGAAAGCAAGACAATTAATAGAAACAAATATTAATCTATCTCAAAAGTATGCCGAAACAGCTTTAGATATTGCTATAATTAAGGCAGATACACAATCTATAGCTATTTGCTACTATAGTTTGGGAGTTGTTTATCACGAAACCGGAAATCTTAATAAGGCACTTAAGCAATACGAAAAAGCTGTAGATTATGCTAAAATAAGTTCGGATTACATTACTCTTAATCTTATTTATAATAATATCGGGGTTATTTATCGTCTTACCGGTTACATTGATATGGCAACAGATTATCTCGAAAAATCTTATGATTATGCCAAACTTACCGGAGATACACTTGGTATGATTTACGGATTAAGTAATCTTGCTAATACTTATGCTACAAACAGTTATTATGATAAGGCAAATTATTATTTTAAACAAGCTCTCGAATTAGCAAAATTGAACGAATCTCAAATAGTTGAAATTGCAAGTATTGAGAATAACCTTGGTTACGTAAATTTTTTAAATGATAAATTTGATATTGCTGAATTACATTATTTAGAAGCACTAGATTTATTTGAAGAAGCCGCATACTTGCATGGCGAACATTTAGTACTTAATCGTTTGGGAGAACTTAATTATAAGTTACAAAATTATTACTCAGCATTACAATTTGTTGAGAAAGCAGAAAAACTAATTAATGAAAATACGGGTTTGGATATTATTAAGGAAACTTATGATCTAATTTACAAGATTAATAAATCATTAAACAAAACCGACAAGGCACTAAAATATTTTGAACTTAGTAAAGCAATTAGCGATAGTATAGAAACAAAAGAGTTAAAAGAGCATATTGCAGAACTCGAGAGTATTTATGAAAACGAAAAATTAAAAAGTGATAATGAATTGAAATCGGAAAGAATAAAACGACAAAGAAATAGCTTAAGGCTTTTAACTATATTAGGCTCGTTTGTTTTATTGAGTTTAATCCTTTTGCTAAAGCAGATAATTCAGAAAAATCGATTCAATAAAGTTCTAAACAATCAGAATAAGCTAATATCTGATCAAAACAAAACTATTAACGAAAGTATTGATTATGCTGCATATATCTTAAACAAGGGGACTTTGAATAATAATAATTTTAAACAATTAATTTATAAAAGTTTTGTGTTTTACAAGCCCAAGGCTAAAGTAGGTGGCGATTTTTACAGGCTTTTTCATTCCAACAATCAATCTTTAATTGTAGTTGCCGACTGCACAGGACATGGTGTTGCCGGAGGTTTTTTATCAACTTTAAGTAACCAATTTTTAGAACGGTCAATAGATAAAACCGGTATTAGTTCTCCATGTAAAACTTTAGAGGAACTTAATCGATTGTTTTACAAATATTTTAATAGTAAAGGCAGTTCTGTAAACGAATCAATGGATATTTCATTATTATTATTAAATGAGGGGGGTACTGCAATATTTGCCGGCAATAAACAACGATTATGGATATTGAAGAATAAAACTATTACAGAATACAGGGGTAATAACGTTTATATAGGATATGATTTAAAAACAAATTTTAATGAGCAAATAATAAAGTATGATAAGGGGAGTAAATTCTTTTTATTTACTGATGGATATGCCGACCAGTTTGGTAGTGAGAATAATACAAAAATGAAGTACCCACTCTTCAAACAATTAATTATTGATACCGATAAAATGGATGAAAATTCCACAAATGAGTATTTGCAGACTGCTCATAAAAATTGGATGGGAGAAAAACCGCAAACAGATGATATTTTGGTTATGGGCGTGTTTTGCTGAATAAACTAAGAATCTTTTAAGGGATAAAAAACCAGGCTATTAATCGCTGTCCCTCAATAAATAGTTTGTGTGCACCATTAGGCATTTCTATTATTATAGTTTTTTGTTTGCGTTTAATTTTTGAACCATATAAAACTTGCCCTAGTTTATTCTTAATCACATATTTACCATAATACTTGTCAGGTAATATGATTTTGTATTTATTATTGTTGAATTTAGTTAATGTAAGTTCATTTTGTGTGTTTAAATCTAAGCATACAAGTTTTGCAGGAATTTTTTTAGAATACTCGTTACTTATACACAATTTATTATTGTTAATCCATGTTAATCCTTCAATTTGATGATTACAATAATTCATATTGTATCTTTTGAAAAAAGTAATGCTTTCGTTTTTTGGATTAAATCCAATAAAAATAAGTACTGTTTTAATCGGAAATCCTTTTTTATAACCTGTACAAGCAATAGTATTAATATTCTCATTAAAATCAGCGGAAGTAATTAAGCAATCGGCATCAAGAGTACTAATTTTTTTTGCTGTTTCTATGTTACCATCTAATGGTAGTTTATAGAGACTAGTTGTTTGATTGTGCCAGTTTTTAGAAAAAATATAAGCTATATTGTTAATTACAAAAAATGCTTCGCAGTCGAAAGGAGTTTCTCTAAAGTTTTTTTTAAAATCTGTTTGGTCTTCAAATTTGAAATAGAATGTGTTTTTAAGCTTTAAGCTGGTTTTAAGCAAAATATCTTGTGGTTTCTTAACTTGATATATTCTTAAATCAGTACGACTTCCCGAATTATTTCCAAAATCTCCGATATAGAAATAATTATCGTCTTCTGCAATATCTTCCCAATCACGATTAACAGCTCCCTCAATCAAAACTGTATTTATTATTTTACCATTTGTTGAGTCAACAACATATAGTTCCGGTTTTCCTCCCGAATCGTTATGAGATATAAAGCCGCTATTGCAATATAGTAAGCCGCTTGTTTCTTGTAAGATATTATTTAGATGAATTTCTCTAGATAAACTAAAGTTTTGTGCCAAGTTGATACTGCCAGTAGCAGTTAATACCGAAAGAATAAAGAATTTGAATACATGTCTTAGCATATCAATCTCCCATTTCTTTCATGAAATTTTCGGCTGTGATAACCATATTTTTACTGCCGGTAAAAAACGAAACTCTTTGATGAATTGAAGTTGGTTGTATCTCCATTATTCGATTTCCATATCCGTCATTTGCAAGTCCACCGGCTTGTTCTGCTAAGAAAGCAATAGGGTTACACTCGTATAGTAATCGTAATTTACCATTAGGATTGCTAGCCGTTTTAGGGTAAATATATATACCACCTTTTAGCAAGTTTCTGTGAAAATCGGCTACTAACGAGCCAATATATCTTGATGTATATGGTCTTGAGGTTTCTTTATCTTCTTCCTGACAATATTTTAAATAACTCTTAACTCCTTGTGGAAAACGGATATAATTACCCTCGTTTATAGAATATATTTTTCCTGATTTTGGAGTAACCATATATGGATGCGACAAGCAAAATTCACCGATTGATGGTTCCAAGGTAAAGCCTGTAGTGCCAAGTCCTGTTGTGTAAACCAACATTGTGCTGGAACCATAAATTACATAACCTGCGGCAATTTGTTTAGTACCGGGTTGCAGAAAATCTTCGATTGTAGCTTTTTGTCCTTTTGGGCTTAATCTCCTAAAAACTGAAAATATTGTCCCGATAGAAACATTAACGTCTATATTAGAACTCCCGTCGAGTGGGTCGATACAAACGACATAGCTGCCATCGAGAGATAAATCGTCGTCGAAAATTACAATTTCGTCATTTTCTTCACTAGCAATACCGCAAACTATTCCTGATGCTTTTAGTGCTTTTATAAAAACCTCATCGGCATATACATCTAATTTTTGTTGTGCTTCGCCTTGTATATTTACATGATGTGCTTCACCCAATATATTAACTAAACCGGCTTTGTTAACTTGCTTATTAACAATTTTTGCAGCTAAGCCAATATGGCTCAAAAGTCTTGATAATTCCCCTTTAGCATATGGAAATGCACTTTGTTTTTGTATAATAACCTCATTTAATGTTAAAACTCTGAATGCCGGCATGATTTATTATTTTTAGTTTATGATGTAAAATTAAATCATTTTAATCAAAATAAATAATATTAATGCAATCAAATAAATATGCTATAAAAATGTTTAATTTTGGATATGCAATTTTTTCAAAAAAATAGTGATATAAAACTAATTGCCGGACCTTGCAGTGCCGAAAATAGAGAGCAGATTTTAAATACGGCAAAAGAATTAAGTTTGCTCGATAAAAGAATAATATTTAGAGCTGGTGTATGGAAGCCAAGAACAAGACCTAATACATTTTTAGGTGCCGGAGATATTGCTTTAAACTGGCTAAATGAAGTACAGAAGAAACTGGGCTTATATGTAAGCACAGAAGTTGCAGAACCCGAACATGTAGAAAAAGTCCTTAAGGCAGGTATTAAAATAGTTTGGATTGGTGCCCGTACTTCTTCAAATCCTTTTTCGGTACAAAAAATTGCGAATGCTCTTGCAGGTACAGGATTAAGTGTAATGGTAAAAAATCCTCAGTATCCTGATGTCGATCTGTGGATCGGAAATATAGAAAGGTTATTACAAAATGGGATAAACGATATAGCGGCTATTCATAGGGGGTTTTTCCCTTACGAAAAACATGCTTATAGAAATATACCTAAATGGGAAGTTCCTATAGAATTGAAACGAAGATTGCCCGATTTGACAATTTTTTGTGATCCAAGCCATATATCAGGTAAAAGACAATATATTCATGAAATTTCGCAACGAGCCCTTGACTTAAATTTTAAGGGGTTAATGATAGAAACTCATATAAATCCGGTCGAAGCACTTAGCGATAAGAATCAACAATTTGATATAAAGCAGTTTAAAGAATTATTAGAAAGCTTAAAATGGAGAAGACAAGTTGCAGAGGATGAGACACTTAATCGTTTAATTGACGATATACGAGAAAAGATTGATTGTGTTGATAGTCAACTTTTAGAGCTTTTGCAACTTAGAATGAAATATGTTGACGAAATTGGAAATTATAAGAAAGAACACAATGTAAGTGTATTTCAACTAAAGCGTTGGGCGAATATATTAGAAACACGATTGAAACAAGCCGAAAGTATTGGTCTGCCAGATGATTTTGTTCACAAATTACTAGAAATGATTCATAAAGAAAGTATCAGACGACAGTCTGAGATATTGCGCAACAACAACAATTAACAATTGGTTAAATCACAAAAATTATAGCCCAATCCCGAGTAATATTGTAAAATATTGTTAAGTGCCGGCAGTAAGTGTTGTTTGCCTATATTTTGATCGTGCAATACAACTATGCTACCTGATTTAATATGCTTTATCATATTTGCGGTCAATTGGTCTGATGTAATGCCTTTAGTAAAATCTCCGGGCATAACATCCCAAAAAACTATTTTATAATCTTTTAAAAGTTTATTATATCTGATTGGGCTTATATTTCCGTAAGGTGGACGAAACAGTTTGCTTTTGATTAGTTTAGACGCTTTTTTTACATCTTCAGAATAATCTTTATAACTTGATTTAAACCCATTAATATGTGAATGAGTATGATTTCCAACAGTATGTCCTTTTTTTAATATTGATTGAAACAGTGTAGGATAAAGTTCAACGTTTTTTCCTAAACAAAAAAAGCTTGCTTTTGCTTTAAACTTATCTAAGAGTTCGAGTATAGCCGGAGTATATTCAGGATAAGGTCCGTCATCGAAACTCAAAAATATTGTATTTGGATTATTATTAATTCTAAATATTGCTTTATTAAAAAATACTCGAAATAAATATGGTATTCTATGATTTGTTTTCATATAGTTCTTTTTTTCGGGCATATTTTTCGTACATAGAATTAAAAATATCTGTTATTTCCAATTCGTATTCTTTATGTTCATATTCTGTTGCCAGTCTTTTTATCTCTTGCAATACTGCCAGAATCCTAATCTCTTCATCATCGAGTGCTTTTTGATATTTATTTTCCATAGCTAACATTACTTCCAGCTTATTGCACATGTTCTGAACAACTATTTGTGCTAATTCTCTTGCTTTACGTTTTTGATTAATTCTGTAATATGCATGCACTAGACTTACGGTAAAATAATCATAAGGGACTTTTTTATTTGGTATCAAAGTTTGCGATAAAGTAATAATTTCATCAGCTTTTTCAATTTCACCGGCAAAATATAAGTCACGAGCAGCTCTTGCAAACATATTCCGCATATTCATTGCAATAATTCTCATATTTTCGTCTAAATACGCTTTTGGATTATTAATTCCCTCGAATTTAAATTTGTTAGTGATATTATCGTACATTTTGTATGGGTCTGTTGTACCATGTTCTGTATTACTAAGTGGTGTAACTTGAGGAATTAAGCGATAAGCCATACCTTCAAGTGTAAAATATTTTTGGAGTCCTAAGTAATTTGTAACTCCTGCTGTGCTAACAAAATATATAGGGCGTTCCCAATTATTTGTTCGAATTATATCTAAAATAACTAAATCACTTTTAGTAAATACATCTTTGTCAACTTTCCATTGCATTACGGGAACCATATATTCAAGATTTTCGGGCGACAAGGTTCCTGTTTTAAGTACCTGAGTAGTATCAATAGATAGTCTTAAGATTTGTCCAGGAATATAATTCATTTTTTTGTTGTATAGTAGGGTGTTTATTTTGTTTTTTTCATCATCAGAAAAAACAAAATCGAGAACTGCATTTAAAGGTAAAGGAAAACTTGCTTGCTTTTGAATAAACAATTCCATGTTTTCTGCCAGATTTTGAGCTGCATCATATCTAAGGCTATAGCCTGCAATGTTTTCTGTTTTTGTGAGTTCAATAATAAAAGTTCTCAATTCTAAGAACCGTTGATTTCCAACATGTGGACGAATGTTTAAAAATTCATTGACAACTTGTTTATATGCTTCAGGATTTTTTGTCGGAAAATCAGAATTGTTGAGAGTAAACATTAGTTTATCGCATAGAAGTTTAAAATCTCTGTCAATCTCTTTTTTATAAATCGCATAGATAGTATCAACAAAAGGCAAAAAATTTGGGCGCACTACATTATAATCACGCAGATTGGCAATGTATTTTCCCGAAGGTATAGAAATAGAAACAGGTTCTGAATTATATTGTTTTTGTTTACATTGATCAATATACCAGTCCATATTTAAATAGCTCATATTTACGACCCTAACGTCTGTTCTAACGCCTTCGGTTTCCTGCAAATACCACAAGGGGAATGTGTCGTTGTCGCCATTAGTAAACAATATAGCATTCGGTTCGCATGTGTTTAAAATATTATAAGCTAAATCATTGGTTAATGTTTGGTGTTTACGATTGCAATCGTCAAGGTTTTGAGCAAACATTAAAGCAGGAACACATAAAGTGGTAAGGCTACCCAATGCTAAAGCAAGTTTATTTTTTTTAATTAATTTCATTAGTGATATTATAATCCAAGTAGCACCCATACCAATCCATAAACTAAAAGCGTAAAATGAGCCTAAAAAACTATAATCTCTTTCGCGTGGCTGAAAAGGTGTTTGATTTAAGTAAATTACAATTGCAAAACCCGTAAACAAAAACAATGTAATGAGAATTAGAAGACCCCTTTTGTCTTTACGATATTGAAAATACAGACCTAAAATTCCTACAATAAGAGGAAGAAAGAAATAAGTATTTGTGCCGGCATTTTTAAATGGTCCAAGATTTTTTTTAGTAATACCTAATCTAATTTTATCAATAAAATTAATTCCCGACATCCAATTTCCTCTTAAGGCAGTTCCATGGCCTTGCATATCATTTTGTTTTCCAACAAAATTCCACATAAAATATCTTAAGTACATATGGTCGGTTTGATAGTGAAGAAAAAACTTAAAATTTTCTCCAAAATCAGGAGTTTTTTCTTGTTTAGCACCACTCCATGATATATATGCAGGAATATGTTCTTTTTTTTGGCTCCACATACGTGGGAAAAAACTCAAATCTCTTTTTACGTAGTTTGGTTCTAATTTATATCCGGCTATTTCGTATCCCGAATTAGTAAGCTTTTTAATCTTTTTACTTTCTACATACGGACTACGCTTATCGGCACTACTGTTGAATACAGGTCCGTATATTAAGGCACTATTTTCGTATTGCTCTCGCTTAATGTAAGAAATTAAATTAATAATATTTTCGGGATTGTTTTCATCAATCGGAGGATTGGCATTTGATCTTATTATTACTAAAGCATACGAAGAAAATCCTAAACTTAATAATGCTATTGATACAAACGCAATGTGTGAAACTTTTTGATGTTTTTTAAGTGTATAGTAAATTCCATAAGCTAAAATGGCAAACAACAGAAAAACAAAAACAAGCAACCCTGTATTTGCCGGCAGTGATAAGGAGTTTACTGCAAATATATCGAACCATCTACCCAAGTTTAATACAAGAGGAATATATACAAACAAAATGATAATAGGAGAGACTATTGCAATAATAAATGTTGGAATTGCTGTTTTCCATTTGGGTTTATATTGCTTAAAATAAATAACTAAAATAATAGCAGGTAAACATAATAATCCTAGCAAGTGAGTACCAAGACTTATTCCTGTTAAAAATGCAATTAAGAATATCCATCTTATTGAATTTTTATTATTTGCTTGCGATTCCCACTTAAGTATTGCCCAAAACATAAGAGCAGTTAAAAGCAACGAAAAAGAATAAACTTCCGATTCTGTGGCAGCATTCCAAAAACTAATTGAAACAGCTAAAGATAATGCACCTATAAAGCCTCCTACTACGGGGATATATTTATTAAATATAGATTTATTCTTGGTGTTTAAATCAAATCGTTTTATCAATAAATAAATTGTATTGTATGTAAAAACTACCGTAAGTGAAGCAGAAACTACGCTAAGCATATTTATCATAAAAGCAGTAGAATCAGTATTTCCGAAACTAAAAATACTAAAAATCCTAGCTAATAATACATAAAATGGAGCTCCGGGAGGATGCCCAACCTGCAATTTTGAAGCTACTGCTATAAATTCAGCACTATCCCAAAAACTTGCTCCCGGCGAGGCGCTTAACAAATACAAAAAAAATGTTATTATTCCTAAAACCCATGAGGCATAAGTACTAATATTAATCTTTTTTAGCATTGAAACAGGTTTTAATTAAAAATTAGGCACTAAGTTAATTATAAAATTGCGTTTTAGTGATTTCATCATAAACAAATTCTTATATTTGCATAGGCGAAAGCTTTTATGAATATAATAATTGAGACATTATTTTTGATTAAAATATTAAATTATGAAAAAGTGTATTTTTAGTTTAGTTGTAACTGTATTAGTTACTCAGTTAGCCTTTTCACAAAAAGTTGAGGTGATAGAAAGCACCTGCGAATTTAGTTCCGGTAGCAATAATGCTTTAGGAATTACAATTCTTAAATCAGATGCTAAAACAGTTCAAAAAGCTTGGCAAAAGCTAATGAAAAATTATGGAGCAAAAGTTAAATCGAAAAAAGAAATTTTTGCCGATGATGCATCAATTAAGAGTATTTCTGATAATACTGTGGATATATATGCCACTGTAAATCAAGAGCGTAAAAGTGAAGATGTGCATTTGAAAGTAGCATTTGACTTGGGAGGTGCATATTTAAGTTCTTCTCAACATCCCGATAAATACAAAGCTGCTGAAAAAATTATGCAAGATTTTGCTTTAGAATTAATTGCAGATTCTTACACTAATGTTATTTCTGATAAAGAAAAAGAACTTGATAAAATGATAAGAAACAGAGATAAAGTTAAAAATGATAAAGAGCATTTAGAAAAGCAAAATAAGGATTATGCAGATAGAATTGAAAAAAACAAAAAAGATATAGAGAATAAGGAAAAGGAGCTTGAAGAAAAAAATGCAGAAATAGAAGAGAAAAATAAAGAGATTGAGAACATTAAGAACGAAGCAAAAAAGATAAAATAAGCATATTGCTTTTGGTAGATATCAGAAATAAACAATAATAGATGAAATTTGGTGTAATAGTATTTCCAGGGTCGAATTGCGATCATGATATGATATATTCGCTTGGCGAAATTCTTCGTCAAGAGGTTGTTCCATTGTGGCACAAAGAAGTAGATTTGAAATCTTGCGATATAATAGCCTTGCCCGGAGGTTTTTCTTACGGCGATTATTTACGTTCGGGTTCAATAGCTCGTTTTAGCCCAATAATGGATGAGGTAATAAACTTTGCAAATAAAGGGGGTTTTGTATTTGGAGTATGTAATGGATTTCAAATACTTTGTGAGGCAGGACTTTTGCCTGGTGCACTATTACATAATGTAAATCAGAAGTTTATATGCAAAAACCAGTATATAAAACCGGAACATACCGATACTGCAATGTCTTTACTTGCTAAATCTGATGAACCTCTAAAGATACCTATTGCACATGGCGAAGGCAGATATTTTGCAACTAAAGAAGTTTTAAGCGAAATGATAACAAACGGGCAAATTGTATGGCGTTATTGTGATGCCGATGGTTCACTTACCGAAGCAAGTAATCCAAATGGCTCGATTATGAATATTGCAGGCGTATGTAATAAGAATAAAAATGTGTTTGGAATGATGCCTCACCCCGAACGTGCTACCGACCCTGAACTCGGAAATACTGACGGTAAAGTAATCTTAGAATCAATAATTAAAAGTTTTAATTAGAGAGGCTATTCTATTATTACTAGCTTTTTATGTATAAGCACATCTTCTCC
Source organism: Bacteroidales bacterium (assembly GCA_028702675.1). GTDB lineage: Bacteria > Bacteroidota > Bacteroidia > Bacteroidales > ML635J-15 > JAQVOJ01. The sequence continues at coordinate 4,013 of JAQVOJ010000025.1, read as the reverse complement.
TTAGAACATTAAAGTATAAGTTTTTGGGTTAAGTAAATATGATTAAACAAAAGAGGAATTTCTTTGAAAAAAATTAATCATAATACTTCAATTCCTAAATATTGCATAACGAGCAATAAATCAGGTGGTTATGGATAGTGCAAAGTGTTTGTAAACGCTTACAAACGACAACAAACGAATGTTAAACGAAAGCAATTAATTATTAACCGAATATAATAATTGGAGTGATTCATCTTTGCAGTGTCGTTTTTCGGTAAGCCCTCGGGATTACTCAAAATGTAAAAAATTAAATTAATTATAAACTTTTAAATTTTAATGTTATGAATTTAAGAAATCGTGTACAGTTAATTGGAAACATGGGTAAAAATCCTATTGTAAAAGAATTAGAAAACGGTCGTAAAATGGTACGTTTCTCATTAGCAACTAATGAGTATTACACTCAGAATGGTGAGCGTAAGCAGGACACCACATGGCACAATGTAGTAGCATGGAACAAAACTGCAGAAATAATTGAAAAACATATGGAAAGTGGAGCCGAAGTAGTTTTAAACGGCAAGTTACGTAGTCGTTCGTACGATGATGCCAAAGGTGAGCGTAAATATATTACAGAAGTTGTTGTTGACGAAGTATTGTTCCGCAAATAAAATGTTTTTAATCTTGAGGAGTTTGTTGTTTAAGTTCCTCATATTTCTGAGCGAAGTATTCCCATTCGGTAAATGCTTCGCTCAGTTTCTTTTTATAATTTTCATATTCCGAATAAAAATCGGGAGAAAGATTTTCGGGGCTTTGAAGTAGTGTGTCTAATTCTTGAATTTTATTTTCAATTATTTCAATTTTTTCTTCACTTAATTCTAGTTTACGCTGCAGTTTACGCAATCGTTTTTCAAAATTTTTACGTGCTTCGTACAATTCTTTGCTCTCAGAGTTCTTTTGCAATGATGATTTTGCTTTCTTATCCTGACCAAGCGATTTTACAATTAAATTATGATAACGATTAAGATATGCATTAATACCACCTACCTCTTCTTTAATCTTATGATTTATTACCTCATAAACTCTATCAACAAGTCCGTCTAAGAAATATCTGTCGTGAGATACTAACACAAGAGTACCATTATATTGTTTTAAAGCTTCTTTTAGCACTTCTTTGCTGGCAATATCAAGATGATTGGTTGGCTCGTCAAGGATTAAAAGATTATATGGTTCAAGCATTAATTTAGCAAGGGATAATCGAGTGCGTTCGCCTCCGCTCAACACTTTCACTTTTTTGTCAACATCCTCGCCACTGAACATAAAAGAGCCAAGTATGTCTCTAATTTTTGTTCGTATATCTCCCACAGCTACTCTATCAAGTGTTTCAAATACTGTAGCGTTTTCGTCTAATAATTCTTCTTGATTTTGAGCAAAATAGCCAATATTTACATTTCCTCCGTATTTAAGAGTTCCTTTGTAGTCAAGGTCTCCGGAAACAATTCTTGAAAATGTTGTTTTCCCTTCTCCGTTTTTTCCAACCAAGGCAATCTTTTCGCCACGTTCCAAAACAAAATCCACATTTTTAAGAACATTTAGATTTCCATACGATTTACTTAAATCAATTGATTCAACTACAACCGATCCCGATCTGGGAGCATCAGGAAATTTAAAGTGTACGTTTTTTGTGTCTAATTCATCAATTTCAACAATGTCAAGCTTTTCTAGTGCTTTTACTCGTGATTGCACCTGATTTGCTTTGGTCGCTTTATAGCGAAATCGTTCAATAAATTTTTCGGTTTCAGCTATCATTTTTTGTTGATTCTCGTATGTAGCCAATTGTTGAGCCAGTCTCTCTTTTCGTAATTCAATATATTTTGAATACGGGACTTTGTAATCATAAATTTTTCCCAGCGATATTTCAAGAGTTCGTTCTGTAACTTCGTCTAAAAATTTTCTGTCGTGAGAAATAACAACTACAGCACCGGGATACAATTTTAGAAATTCTTCTAACCATTGAATTGAAATGATGTCAAGATGATTAGTTGGTTCGTCAAGTAATAAAACTTCAGGTTTTTGCAGCAAAAGTTTAGCTAATTCGATTCTCATTCGCCATCCTCCACTAAACTCATTTGTGGGTCTGTTTAAATCATTTTCTCTAAAACCAAGTCCCTTAAGAGTTCGCACTAAATCTGCTTCAATGCTATCGCCACCAAGTAATATAAAACGTTCATTTGCTTCACTTAATTCAATTAAAAGTTTGTTGTAACTATCGCTTTCATAATCTGTGCGGTTGCTAATTTCTGCATTTAATTTTGTAATTCTTTTTTCAAGATACATTATTTCTGAAAAAGCCTCTCTTGCTTCTTCAATAACTGTTCTGCCTTTTTCGAGTGCAGAAAACTGTTGTTCTAAGTAACCGGTTCTTACACCCGGAGGCACCTGTACTTCACCCTCGCTAACGGGATGAATTCCTTCAATAACCTTTAACAGTGTTGATTTGCCTGCTCCGTTTTTACCTGCTAAACCAATACGGTCGCGGGGATTAATCATGAACCCAACATTTTTGAATAATTCAAAACTACCAAATCGTACACATAAGTTATTTACTGAAATCATAATCCTCTCATTAATTTGGCAAAGATAGAATAAATGAAATATCCATTACAAAACTAATAGTTAATATTAATTAAAATTATACAGCTAAGCAGCAGAGCTGCGAAACATTTATAATTTCAAATGGCAGTTAGGATACAAGGTGCAGAGTACCGAGACATTTTGCAAAGAGTATCGCAGAAGCAGCATTTTGGTTAAGTTGCAGATAAGCAGAATAAGGTTTTTGGCATGGTTTTTTGCCTCGAAGAAAAGCAAAAACACATGCCAAAAACATTTTCTAAAAAAAGCACTTATTTTATCAATATTTCGGTACTCTGTACCTCAAACTATAGGTAAGATAATTTCTAAATATGATAAAAATTCTACACCGCCAAGCAGCAGAGCTGCGGAACATTTTACAAAGAGTATCACAGAAGCAGCATTTTGGTTAAGTTGCAGAAAACCCTCTTTTAATATTTACCTAAAACGAAACCCCGTAAGCAAGACCCAAAATATATCGAGTTCGCTCAACACCCAACACATCTAGTTCGATAATATAAAAAACATCAATAGAGTTTTTCCCAAGCTCAAATCCACTGCCAATTTCTATTCTAAATTCAGAAAAGTGTTTTTTGTCAAGATTATAGTAAATACTGGGTGCTATATAAGGCTCAAACTTATTAGTAAGTTTATAATTCAACTCAAACTCGTTTCGTAAATAGTTTTTTCGTTTTCCGTTTTGCGAAAAATTTGTTTGATATCGTACTGTATTTTTTAGTTTAATATCATTGTCGAACCTTTTTGCGTTATATCCCAAATCGAAAGTAAATCGGTGTTTACTATTGTAGTCGATATGGCTCTCGGGATAAAATTCCTCAATATCTGTTTTAAATCTATAACCAACTTCAAAATCGAGTTGTTTACAAATTTCATATTCTACTTCTGCCTGAAATAAACCCAAATAATCATTCTTAATTAGCGAAGGCTTTCTTAACTGGGCTTCTAATCCAATATTGAATTTTTTAATAGTGTAGTCTGTCCCAATCTCGAAGCGTGTTTCTTGCGAAAAAGCAAACTTCACTGATATTATAAAAATAAACAATATTGAATGTTTAACTACTCTCATCCTTAAAGCATAACGATTTTTTTTGTAAATATCATGTCATTAATACAAACGTTGATCAGATACATACCTTGAGGTAATTCGGGGTTTATTGATATTAAAGAACCCTGATTACTATAACTTTTTTCGTAAACAGTTCTACCATATAAATCGGTAATACTGATATTTAGATTTTCGGTATCGCTTAGCAAATTGATATTAAAACTATTGGAAGCAGGATTTGGATAAATATTGAAAGGTAATCCGAAATATTCAAGCATAAATTCTTTAACTATCATAGGACGTTTCATTGCAAAAAGCTTAAGTCTGTCAATATTTTGTTTCC
>JAQVOJ010000024.1:13153-32736 GCA_028702675.1 Bacteroidales bacterium | reverse complement strand
CTACGCTTAGAAAGGGGGTAATCTGGTGTTAAGTATATTTCTATTCTATAGATTAATTAGCTAGCACTATCATTGAAAAATACACAAGAATCAATTATCATTATTATTTTACAATGCTATAGATAACAGCGTATTCGCCAACCCTGCTTTGTAGCATTTCTGTTTCATCACAAATATCCCATTCTCCTTCTCTTATTTCAATTTTCATGCTCAAACTGTTAATCATTTCATCTGATTGTTTTCCAATTTCCTTTTCCAGTTCAGCACGGCTAACTTTGCTTTCGCAGAATTTTATAAAATAATCGTCGGTAGAAAGTCGAACATACCATTCTTGAAAGTTACCGGTTTCTCCACCTTTATTTACAAAGGCTTTTTTAACAAGCGGTGCCGTTACTATCATTGTTTCTTCAGTTTTTTCTGTAATGCTTTCGTGCTTGTCTTTATTTGCAAGATTTTTATTATTGCAAGCATAAAAGAGAATAAGCAGAACTGTAATACTAATAAAAAGAAGTGCTTTAGCTGTATTCATAGCTGTTTGTTTTAGAATCAAAGATAGTATAAAAATTTTATTGGTTTATTTGATGTTGTACCACACGATTGTAATCTTGCGGTATCTTTGTATCTCTTAATCGTGAGGTATCTTTGTTGCGGTATCTGTTGTAATCTTGCGGTGTCTTTTATTGGTTTTTTTTAAGTTGTACCACACGATTGTTAGCAACAAGCTCTTCATTACCAAAATTACGTTTCTGAAACTTTTAAATTTATTTTGTCCTCCCTTTTATTTTCCAGCCCACAAACAGCACATTTGTTTTTCCTCCACACTTGCCAAAGCTAAAAACAAAAGAGCTGTTTCTTGCCTACAAGTCGAGTAAATGTGAAGTAATAAGTGCTGTTTCAAGCTAAATGTCTAAGGAAATGAAAATATTTTATAAAAACACCAGAAATATTTTGTAATTAATAGTTTTTTTTTATTAAATTTGAAATGCAATTTAAGCGAATATGTATAACCTATCTAAAGTTTTTTGTTAATTTTTGCCTTTAGCTAAAAGAGATAAAGATTAAATAGCAAAGTTGTGGGAGCCTTTTATAATATCCTAAACTTCATTAGCATTTCTGCATTTTGGGATAAAACATTAAATCTTTTATTTTATGAAATCTTTAAATGAAATTAAAAAAGAGAAACAATCACTTTTAGGAGGCATAGATTTTTCTCAGACAGGAGGATTATATGTTGGTTCAAACACTGAATATCATGGTACTAAAGAACCAGAATCTATTCAAACAGAACTTGATGGTTTGAATATAGGTAGAGACGGTTTTAGTGGTTCTCTTGGTGGGGATATTTGGAGGCTAGATGGCTCTATGATGTCTGGTTTTGGTTATATTTATATAACAACTATATAAAACATAATATTACAAAGGCTATTAGAAAATATAAACAATTTATCTAATAGCCTTTTATTTCATCTTATTATGATATTAATTCAGAGCCTAAATACAGATACATCTACAATTAATATTATTAAATGGTTATGTAAAAACGAACAACAGTTTATTAGAATTGACGATACTGCATTCGTTACAAATATAAATATATTAGACAGTAATTATATTGTAGAATTAAATAATGGAACTATTATTAATACAAGTGAAATTACATCTTATTGGTATCGTAGAGGAGAATTTTCATTATTATTACGTCCCCAAAAAATACAAAATAAAAATTTTAATAAAGAATATAACAACTATATTTTTAGAGAAAAAAAATCATTACTTGAATTATTTATATTCCATTTAAAGTCCAATATTTATAGTATTGGAGATAGTGAATCGTGTGTTTATGTAAATAAAAATATTAATTTATTAATTGCTCAAAAAAATGGTTTAAATACTCCAAGGTTTATTGTTACAACTAGTAAAAAAGACTTAATGTTATTTTATAATAAATGTAAAAATATAATAACTAAATCAATTAACGAAAGTTTTTCATTTAGAAAAAAAGAAGCTATTTATCCAATTTTTACAGAAAAAATTGATGATTTAGTACTAAAAAATATTCCTAACAACTTTGAATCAACTTTATTTCAAGAAGAAATACAAAAGAAATTTGAAGTAAGAAGTTTCTATTTGAAAGTAAAATTTTATTCAATGGCAATTTTTTCGCAAAAAGATAAGCAAACTAAAGTTGATTTCCGAAAATATAACGATGATTTGCCTAATAGAAACATTCCTTTTAAATTGCCAAAAAATATTGAGTTAAAACTAACTAAATTAATGAATGAACTTAAATATGAATCGGGTTCAATAGATATAATTTATGGTTTAGATAATAAATTTCATTTTTTAGAAATAAATCCAATTGGTCAGTTTGGAATGGTTTCATATCCATGTAATTATTACTTAGAAAGAGAAATATGTAATTCCTTAATTAATCATACACAAAATGAAAAATAGAGACGAATTACTTTCAATAATTCAAAAGAATAAAGAACAGTTTCCTGTAAACTTTTCATTAATGCAGGTAAGTAAATTACGAAAAGGAAATAATGCTACAATGATAAATGTAAATAAGTATAAATCAAATAAAATACTGATTGACCCATTTTATAAAAGTATTTCAAGAATGATATAACTAAACAGACATTATGAAGATATGATTTTATTGCACGCTAAAAAACTTGATTTTTTCTAAAAAAACTGAACATAAATAAATGAAAATAGATACAGATAAGCATATAATAATGTTTGAAAATTGTCAATTAACAAGAGGTGTTAATAGAACTGTAATATCCGATTTTCAACGGCATCAAATAGATTTTTTAGATAATAAGATATTCGAAATAATAAATAATCAATCTAGAGATTTTTCAATAAAACAGATATTAAATAATTACAATAAACAAGATCAAGATATTATATTAGAATATTTTGAATTTCTTTTAGATAAAGAATATGCTTTTTTATGTGATAAGTCAGAAATAGATTTTTTTCCTAAACTTAATTTAGAGTGGGATTATCCTGCAAGTATAACTAATTGTATTATTGATTTAAATAAGAATCCAGATTTTTCTGTTTATAATCAATTAATTAAAGATTTAGACTACTTAAATTGCGAGGATATACAAATTAGAGACTATTATGGAGTTTTAATAGATTTATTATGTGATTTTCTTAATAAATTTAACGGTACTACTTTAATAAGGATTGAATTAATCTTAAAAAAAACAGAACATTTAAATATTTATAAAAAAATAGTAAAATCTTATCCTAGGATAAATTCATTAATATTACATTCTTCTTCAATTAATAAAAATTATAAAATAAGCATGCATCAGACAATGGCATGTAGAAAAATTAATGTTACAGACGAAAATTGTTGTGGAATTGTATCTGCAAATTATTTTAATTTAAGATTAGAACATTTCTTAGAATCTCAGTATTTTAATACTTGTTTAAATAGAAAAGTAAGTATTGATAAAAAAGGACAAATTAAAAATTGTCCTGCTATGAAAAATAGTTTTGGACATATATCTAATACTAGTGTGATTGATGTTATTAAACTTGAAGAGTTTCAAGCTGTATGGAAAATCAAAAAAGACAGCATTAAAATATGTAAAGATTGTGAGTTTCGTTATATATGTACAGATTGTCGTGCATTTTTAGAATCCGACATCTCAACAAGCAAACCTCATAAATGTAAATATAATCCTTATGAATAAAATTTTAACAATATTCTTGTTCTGTTATACATTATCATCTTTTTCACAAGAAAAAATAATAGCAGAGGTTGTTAGTTTAGTAACTGGAGATGTTATATCAAATTGTAATGTTATAGATCCAATATCAGGGCAAGGTACGATTACTAACAAAGATGGTTTATTTGTTATGTGGATTAATAAAACCGTTGATTCAGTATTAATATCGCATATTCAATATGAATCATTAATGATTTCTGTAAATGATATTAGAAATAAACAATTAGTTTATTTAAATCCGCACATTAATCAGTTAGATGAGGTAGTCGTTGGTATTAGTGATAAAGAAATATATAATACTATTAAGAAAATTAGGAAAAATATTAAGTCTGATAATAAAGATCTTATATCAAAGTTATATTACTTAATAGAGTCAAAATCTGACGGCAATCCTGTAGAGATTTTAGAATGCTATTATAATGCTTATATAAATGGAATACAAATTAATGAGCTTAAGTTTAAAAATGGTAGAGCCTCTTTATCATCAAATGAAAAAGATAATTATTATTTATCTTTACATTCTTCAAGAGCATTTGTGTATTTCCCTCTAGTAAATAAGAATAACTATATACCATATCAACCACTACAATTAAAATTTAAAGATAATCTTAAGTATTTTAATTTTGTTCAAATAAATATTCATGAAAATTTATCAAAAATTATATTTACAACAAGAGAAAAATATTCAGATATTGCTTTTAATGGGAGCATATTTTATAATCCTATTGATTTTAAAATAAGACAAATAGAATTAGTTTGTAATAATTTAGAGAAACATCCATTTTTACCAATTGTATATACAGATTCTATATCTAATGTAAATATTAGCTATATTGCAAACTATTATAATGATAAATTAAATTTTATCGAAGCTAATTATGATTTTAAATATTTTAGCGAAAGAGACTCATCGTTGTTTGTCGTCAAGGAGAAAAAAATAAACCATTGTATAGAGTCTAATGTTTTTCTGTATTGCTATGATTATAATAATAAATTTATAGAGCCATATTTTGAATTCGATAATAATTATTGGGACTATTATAAAATGTCAATAATTCCATACAATAGTTTCTTTTGGAACAATTGCTATTATTTTCCACTTTCAAAAGACCAAGAATCAATGCTTGACGAAATTAAAAATAAAGGAAACTTGAAAGATTACTATGATTGGGGAAATAGTAAAAAAACACTTGCATCTGAAATTTACAGCAAAAATACAGAAGAAAAAACGATTTTTTCTAGTTATTATATTTTTTGGGAAAGAGGAAAAGCAATAAAAATTACAAATTTTGAGAACAGTCAAGAAGTTGATAAACTAACATTGGCTCAATCATATAAGTCTGACCTTTTTAATTTAGAGGTTCAAATCTTATTAGACATAAATGATTATAACAATAAATTAAATGTTAAATCTTATACAATTTTTGATATATCTAAAACCTATTTTAATTTACCAAGAGACTCAATAACAGATGATTTTGCTACTTGTTATTTTAATATATGCGAAATAGAGCGTCGAAAAATGCAAAGAGAAATTGATAAGAATAATTATACAATAAAGCAAGTTGATTCTTTATACAATATCACAAATATTAAAATGAATGATATAACAACAAGATATTTAAAAGAAGTAGATGTTGGACTTAATGAAAAACAAATGGATAAATGGAAAGATTATGTCAAAGATTATTTAGATTAACAATGTTTCCATACTTCAAACAGCAAGATTCTTCAGACTGTGGTCCAACATGTTTAAAAATAATAATAAAGCATTATGGAAGAAATATAGGAATTTCACAGCTTAGAGAACTTTGCAATACTGATAGTGAGGGTAGTTCAATAAAATCAATAATTTATGCTGGCAATAAAATAGGTTTTGATATGTTGGGAGTAAAATCTCAGATAGAAAAGTTAAATAATCAAGATCTTGTACTTTTTGAAGAATTACCATTGCCATTTATATTACACTGGCAAGAAAAACATTTTGTTGTAGTTTATAAAATAACAAAAGAAAAGGTGTATATATCAGATCCTGCAAAAGGTAAATTAGTTTACAAGCTTTCAGATTTATCAAAATATATTTATAACAAAAACAATTATGCACGAGTAATTTTACTTGAACCATCATCTGCATTTCATAGTAATGAAAATATTTATTTTAAAAATCAAGATAATAAACTTAAAATACTATTTGTTAAAAAATATGTAAGTGCCGAAAAGAAATATATTTTTAGATTATTTTTAATAATATTTTTAAGTGCAGTGCTAAATGTAAGTTCTCCATTTATTACTCAATTTTCATTTGATTCTGGAATATTAGCAAAAAATTTAGATGTAATAATCTCTGTGTTTATAATACAATTAATTGTATTTATCTTTACATCAACATTTAGTTATTTTAATAGCTATGTTTCTAATATTGTATCCAGAAACATAAACATTAAGTTATCCATAGACTTTATTACCAAGTTATTTACAATACCTGCATCATATTTCCAAAAGAAAAAAGTAAGCGATTTTTATCAAAGAATAATGGATTTAACCCGCATTATTCATACGATTAGCTTTGTGTAGCTGGTAGGCGTCGAAACTTGCAGATATATCCTTATATTTCAAGAGTTTTGCAACGAAGCAGATGCACAAAGATAATTGTAAGCTTTCTCAAAATTTGGCTAATAATAAAACCATAAGCACCGTGCCAATCCACTGTCTAACAACTTGTTACGAGCCAGACAAGAATAATGCGATGAATAATGCGGGCTAACGGAGCAATAATCAGCAAAGCTAAATTTGCCATAGAGCTTGCAAGTTCCTCCGCTTTGCAACTGCCTCCATAGGCAGTTTTGGGAATCCTGCCCGCAACAAAATAAATTTAAAGGGGAGTAGGTTCTTAAAAAAAACCAATACCTTTGACAGGTAGCCAGTTGCTAACAATATGTATATTGCATACCCTGCGGGATACGCAACATACATTTACCGTAATCGTGCAGTATCTTTGTATCTTTGGTTGGTTTTATTTGAAATGTGCTAAGAATTTTGTATTTTTAAGCGTGATATTGTGAAATTTGATGTGAATATTATATGAAGTCAATTTTAAAAATTATTCCCTTATTATTCTTGTTTGCTTCGTGTGCAAATGCTCAAGATAATCAGAAAAACGAAACTCTTATGAATAGAAAACCAGTAGTTGCAGGACAGTTTTATGCCGGAAATCGATCAGATTTAGAAAAAGATTTAAAATTATTATTCAGTGATGCAAAGAAACCTTCGGGAAAACCTGTACGTGCCGTAATTTCGCCACATGCCGGATATGTTTTTAGTGGAGGTGTAGCTGCCGATGCTTTTAATCAGATTTACCCAAATAAAGATTACAAAAGAGTTTTTGTGATTGCCTCAAGCCATAGAGTAGCTTTTAACGGAGCTTCAGTATATCATCAAGGAAACTATGAAACCCCGTTGGGAGAAATAAAAGTAGATATTGATTTATGCAATAAGTTTATTGAAGAAAATGATGTTTTTACTTTCAATTCAGGAGCTCATAGTTCAGAACATAGCATTGAAGTGCAATTACCATTTTTGCAATTTCATCTTAAAAATGATTTTTTACTTGTGCCAATAGTTTTGGGTTGTAGAGATATGGAAACGCCAAAAGAAATAGCAGAGGCGTTAAAGCCGTATTTTACTGATGAAAACTTATTTGTAATTTCGGCTGATTTTTCGCATTATCCAAATTATTCGGATGCTGTAAAAGTTGATGCTGAAACTGCGGATGCAATAGTTTCGGGAAGTGCAGAAACATTTAAAAAAACTTTACTAAAACATCAAAGTTCTGATATGCAAGATTTAGTTACAGATATTTGTGCCTGGAGTAGTGTACTTACTTTGCTTTATCTTAGCGAGAACTCAGGGCTTGAATACAGAAAAGTGTCTTACAAAAATAGTGGCGATTCCGAATATGGCGACACTGCTCGTGTAGTTGGCTATTGGGCAATTAGTCTCGAAGCAAATGCAAAGAGTTCATCTTATTTGATAAATGAAAATGCTAAAAAGCAAATGCTTGAAATTGCAAGAAAAACATTAGAGGCAAGTTTCAGTAAATCAAATGATTACAAGCCAGATTTAAGCCAGCTTGAAATTACATTAACAGATGAACTAGGGGTATTTGTTACACTTCATAAAAATGCTCAATTGCGTGGATGTATTGGGAGATTTCAACCCGATATTCCCTTATACCAGTTAATTGGCGAAATGGCTTATGCTGCTGCTTTTCACGATACCAGATTTTCTCCGCTTAAAGAATCAGAATTATCCGAAATAGATATCGAAATATCAGTACTTACACCAATGAAGTTGATTTCTGATATTTCTGAAATTGAACTTGGTAAACACGGTATTTATATTACAAAAGGAGGTCGTAGCGGTACATTTTTGCCACAAGTAGCAGAACAAACAGGTTGGAGTTTAGAAGAGTTCTTGGGACATTGTTCGAGAGATAAAGCATATTTAGGCTGGGATGGTTGGAAAGATGCAGATGTTTATACTTACGAAGCTATCGTTTTTGGTGAAAATGATTTTCAACAAACTCAAAAAGAGGCTATGTTTTACAAAACTATTAACGAAAATACTGTACAATGTATGCTTTGCCCAAATTATTGTATCTTAAAAAATGGGCAAACAGGCACTTGTCTTACACGTAAAGCCGAAAACGGAAAGCTTTTATCATTGTCGTATGGGAAGCTTGTAGCAATACATATGGATCCTATTGAGAAAAAACCTTTATATCATTTTTATCCGGGTAGTGAAACATTATCAATAGGTTCTGCAGGATGTAATTTGCACTGTAAGAATTGTCAGAATCATCATATTTCGCAAAGTAGCCCTGTTGATTTACAATATGTTGAAGCAACTCCCGAACAATTGGTAAATAAAGCTTTAAGTATGGGATGTACAACAATTTCATATACATACAACGAACCTACTGTTTTTTATGAGTTTGTTTACGAAACAGCAAAACTTGCACACGAAAAGGGTTTGAAAAATGTAATTGTTTTGAATGGATTTATAAATCAGGAGCCTTTAAAAAAACTTTTACCATATTTAGATGCTGCTAATATAGACTTAAAGTGCTTTAATGATTCGATTTATTTTAAAATGTCGCAAGCACACTTAGAACCGGTTTTGCAAACATTAAAAACGATTAAAGAATCAAATGTTTGGCTCGAAATTACAAATTTGATTATCCCCACATGGACAAATGATATGGATATGATAGAAGAGATGTGTGAGTGGCTTGTAGAGCATGGTTTTGCAGATACTCCATTACATTTTAGTAGATTTTTTCCTGCCTATAAAATGATTGATCTTCCTGCTACTGATATAGACGATTTAAATAAAGCTTATGATATTGCAACAGAGCAGGGGATTAAATATGTTTATCTTGGTAATGTGCGTAGTAAAGAAATAATAACTAAATGTGCCGAATGTAAGCATGAACTCATACTGAGAACGGGATATAATACTAGTTTATCTAAGGGATTTAACGGAAATTGTCCTAAGTGTGGAGCAAAGATTCCGGGTAAGTTTTAAAAATTAATGTAAATTACAATATCAATATAATCGGGAGAGAAAACCCAACCAGAACCAATAGGTTTTGTAAACACCTTATCAGGATCATCAAATTTTTCATCATACCAATGATAATAAACCATTTCAGGCGAATACTGTATGCTTACAACACAATTGTTTGAAATGCTGAAGTCAACACCTAGTGATACATCAAAACCCATTTTTAACATTCGGGTATTACTATATCCTTTTCTGTCAATATTTAAAGGAGGAATTATTGTGTCGGCAGAAATATAATTATTTGGGGCAGAGTTTAACTGGTGATAAAATTCATAGTAATTTCTTCCGAAATGATGCATTCCGAATATAGCACTTGTACCAATATAAAACCGGAAATCTTTACGGGGAAAAACATATTCACCGCCAAGTCTAACATCGTATGTAAACACTTCATCGAAATATTTTCTAATTCTAATGCTGTCGGTGGCTACAGTTTGATTATTCATAATTATATCCATTCGCTCGTTCTGACGATTGAAATTGATATAATTTATACTAGTTCTGATGTTAAACCTTGGTAGCATATATTTATATTGTAAATATATTTTTGTGCTTGGCATCATTCCTCCACCTAATAAGCCAAAAGCAGGAAAAACATTAATTCCTAACATATTCTTATAAAAGTGAGTTGTGTCAGGCAAAATATTATCTTTTTGGGGTAATAGCAATCGTTTATTTTGCGAAAAAACACTCATGCTAATTAAAACAATTAAAATAAATAGTGCTAATTTTTTCATGGTACAATTATTTAATTTAAACAATAAACTTCAAATTTTTCAAACAAATAAAATAAATATATGTTTGACTATCATGTTAATAAAAATATAAATATACAATTATTTTTAACACATAAATTATTCTTTTACAAAAAACAACGTGAAATATCAATTATTATTTTCTTTCATATAGTTCAAATATTGGAGTTCCGGTACTTCCTGTGGGGACAGGAAAATTGAGCATCGTTGCAATACTGGGAACGATATCTTTACTGTAGGTTGTTCTTGTAATAATTTGTTTTTTTATTTTCCAACCATACCATATTAGGGGTATGTGAGTATCGTAATTGTATCCTGAAATATGGTCTGCCGAATAGCTAATGTCGTTGAGCCACCCCGATTTTAAGCATATAATAATATCACCACTACGCTTAGGGTGATAAGAGTTTTGCATTAAATATTTCATTCCTGTTGAATAATTCCCTTTGGCTAATTGGTCTGCTGTTAGCGCATAAGAAACACCTTCACTATTCATAATAAAATCAGCAGCTTTTAATCGTAATTCTTGCAAGTCAATTTTAGAATCTTCAATTAGTGTTCGATTAAAATATATCTGATTATTTGTAAAGTCTTTAATCCAATTACCCTCACCATATAGAGCTTTAAGATAAGATTCAAGAAGAACTTTAATGTAATGATGCTTAAAGTTTCCGGCAGGTAATTTATTGTCAATAAGATATGTTGGATTATTGCTAACACCGCAGTTTGATGTCAGGTAAATTAGAACATTGTGTTTCCCTATATTTTCTTCAATTACTGTAATTAAATGTGCAATATCTTTATCTAATTTAATGTACAAGTCTTGTGTTTCCATTGCATTAGGTCCATAGAGTTTTCCTATTTCTTCATTAACAGAATAATTTATAAATAGAAAGTCAATATCATTATCTTTACCAAGATTTTCGTTTAGCATTAATGATACGGCAAAATCTGTAGTTAAGTTGTTTCCTTCGGGTATAAGGTTTATAAGTTCGTAATTTCTTATGTCTTTGATAATCTCTTGATAATCATACGGAAATGTTTTGTAATATCCGTTAATTCCATACTCATACAAATTTGCATCGGGCAAAGATTCGTTGTAATCAGATTCCGGTAGAGTCAGTTCCCAGCTACGAGTCAAATAATCAGCAGGATAATTTTTATCATTAAACTCTTTTACCCAGTTTGGTAATGCATTTGTATAATACGAGCTTGAGACCCAATTACCGCTATCGGTATCGAACCAAAAAGCTGCGTTTGCAGAGAATCCTCCGCTTAAAACAGCTCCTTTTGGGTCTAATCCTAAGCTAAAGACTTTAGAGGTACTTCTGTTGTATAGCTTAATTTCGTCGCTCATTGATGTACACAATAGTTTTTTTGGCGAAAATTGATATTTATTAGCTTTGCCCCCAATCGTTGTTTGTCTCTTGTCGCCAATGCTGGTATTTATCTCATCTGATAATGTGTTGTACCACAAATCAGCAACTATCCCATGTTCTGTCGGTTCTGCTCCGGTAACAATTGTGGCAAATCCCGGAGAACTATGCGAAATGCTATAATTTAATTTGTTGTTTTGGCACCATGCTCCGTATATTGCAAGTTTTTTAAAACCATCGTTGCTAAAATCATCCCAGTATCTGGTTAAGTAATCTTGTCGCATTTGTTCAACTACAATTCCAACTATCAGTTTTGGTTTGTCGTTTGGGATGTCGTTTGTTTGACCCAATACATTAGTATATAATAATACTATAACTACAAAAAAAATCAATTTCATTCTAACTATTTTTAGCTATTAAAAAAAACACAATTACACACATTATAATACTAAGTCCGATGTTTAATAAGGCTGCTCCAATATTTTGGGATTTTATCAAATAAAAAATCTCGTAACTAAATGTTGAGAATGTACTAAAACCGCCACAGAAACCTATTATTATGAGTGCACGCATTTTTGAATCTGCAATAGCTGTTTTCGAAAAGCTTATTAAAACTAGAGCAAAAACAATTACACTTATAAAATTGCTTAAAAAAGTTGCTTCGGGATTAATATTTTCAAATCTTGATGTTACAAGTTTAGAAATGCCATATCTTGACAAGCTACCAATACCACCACCAATAAATACTAATAATGCTTCCATTGTTAAATGAATCCTTCTTTTATTAAATCATGCAAATGAATCATGCCTAAATATTGATTTTTGTCAGCAACAATCAATTGTGTAATATTAAACTCTTCCATAATTCTAAAAGCTTGTGCTGCCATCGTAGCAGGAGCAATAGTTTTTGGTTTTAAGGACATAATATTACTTGCATTTAATTTTGCAATTTTGGCACCATACTTATGCAACATTCTTCGCAAATCGCCGTCTGTTATAATTCCAATTGGTTCTCTATTGTTATTTAAGACTACTGTTGCACCAAGACGTTTACTTGTCATTTCAATTATAACCTTGTCAATACTGTCGGTTTCTAACACAGATGGGGCTTCGTTATTTACATATATATCATTTACTTTAAGGTATAACTTTTTACCTAAAGAACCACCAGGGTGATATTTTGCAAAATCTTTTGAAGAGAATCCATTTTCTTCTAACAAGCATACAGCCAAAGCATCTCCTATTACTAATTGTGCTGTTGAGCTTGATGTTGGAGCCAAATTATTTGGGCAGGCTTCTGATTTAACATGAGCTAATAAAACAAAATCAGAATGTTGGGCTAAATAGGATTCGGGATTGCTAACAATAGCAATTAGTTTATTTCCCCATGTCTTAATTAATGGGATTAGAACTTTAATCTCTGGAGTATTTCCGCTTTTGCTAAGGCAAATAACAATGTCGTCTTTCTGAATCATTCCTAAATCGCCATGAATAGCATCGGCAGCATGCATAAAGATTGCGGGAGTTCCAGTGCTGTTAAATGTAGCTACAATTTTATGAGCAATATTTGCACTTTTACCAATACCTGATACTATAACACGACCTTTGCATTTAGAAATCAATTCTACACATTTAGCAAAATCGGTAGAAAGATGTGAAGTAAGTGCTTTGATTGATGTAGCCTCATGTTCAATAACATGTTTAGCTCTTTGTATTATTCTTTGATATTTTATATTATTCATGAATGCAAAATTAATTCATAAAATAGTTTTCTTTTAATGTGTTATAAATATTTATTTACATACATATAAACAATGCAAAAAAAAACATCAATATTTGCTAAACCATAAAATAATGTTAAATTTATGGTATTAATATTTAATATGAAATAAACTCTTTGTTTATCATTTATATTATGTTATTTTTGATAAAAGCAAAATTTTAAATTAAGAAATGAAATTTCAGGAAAGTCAAATAATAGACCTTTTAAAAAGATATTTTGGGTTTGATAATTTTAAAGGATTACAGAAAGAAGTAATTATAAGTTTACTCGAAGAGAAAGATACTTTTGTGCTTATGCCCACAGGAGGAGGGAAGTCATTATGTTATCAGCTTCCGGCACTTATGTATCCTGGTACTGCAGTAGTGATATCTCCTCTGATTGCTCTTATGAAAAATCAAGTTGACAGTATGCGTGGCTTTAGTACCGACGATGGAGTTGCCCATTTTATGAACTCTTCGCTAAACAAGGCAGAAATAACCAAAGTAAAAGAAGACTTGCTTAAAGGTAAAACTAAGTTGCTTTATGTGGCACCCGAATCTTTAACAAAAAAGGAAAATGTAGAATTTCTGCAAATGGTTAATATAAGCTTCTATGCTGTTGACGAAGCACATTGTATCTCCGAATGGGGACACGATTTTAGACCGGAATATCGAAAAATAAGACCAATAATTGATACAATTGGCAGGAAACCAATAATTGCACTTACTGCTACTGCTACTCCAAAAGTTCAGCACGATATTCAGAAAAATCTTGAAATGCTTTCGGCAAATATTTTTAAATCCTCGTTTCGCCGCGAAAACTTATATTACGAAGTTAGACCAAAAATTCATGCTACTAAAGAAATTATTAAGTATATAAAGAATAATTCCAATAAATCGGGAATAATTTATTGCTTAAGCAGAAAAAAAGTGGAAGAACTGGCAGAAACATTGGTAGTTAATGACATTAAAGCCTTACCATATCATGCAGGAATGGACTCAGCTACCAGATCAAGAAATCAAGATATGTTTCTTAACGAAGATGTGGATGTAATAGTTGCTACAATCGCATTTGGTATGGGTATCGATAAACCGGATGTACGTTTTGTGATTCATTATAATATACCGAAAAGTCTTGAAGGATATTATCAAGAAACAGGTAGAGCAGGTAGAGACGGTGGCGAAGGTAAATGTATTGCATTCTACAGCTACGACGACATTCAGAAGTTAGAAAAATTTATGCAGGGTAAGCCGGTAAGCGAACAGGAAATTGGGAAACAGCTATTGCTCGAAACTGTGTCTTATGCCGAATCTTCGGTTTGTCGCGTTAAACAATTACTTAATTATTTTGGTGAAGTATTACATGATGATTGTGGAAATTGTGATAATTGCTTAAATCCAAAACCAAGTTTTGATGGAAAAGAATCCATGATAAAAGTGCTTAAAACTATTTTGGCTCTCAACGAAAATTATAAGTTAGAACATGTAGCATCAGTTTTAGCCGGCAAAAATACTTCTGATATATCTACTTTTAAGCATGATAAACTTGATGTTTTCGGTATCGGAAAAGAAGAACCGGTAAAGTATTGGAAAGCAGTTTTACGTCAAGCATTGATTTTACAATTTGTTGAAAAGGGAATTGTTAACTACGGATTGCTAAAATTAACTGATAAAGGGCATGAGTATTTATCGAATCCTAAACATCTTAAGCTTACACAAGACCACGATTATGACGGCAAAGATGTGAGCAGCGATAGTATGGGAGTTGGGACTTCGGCTGCCGATCTTGAGTTGTTTGCTATGCTAAAGGATCTTAGAAAACAAATAGCCAAAAAGTTGAACCTTCCACCTTTTGTTATTTTTTCTGACCCCTCGTTGCAGGATATGTCAATTCAGTATCCTATTACTATGGATGAGCTGACAAAAATATCCGGAGTAGGAGTGGGAAAGGCTCAAAAATATGGAAAAGAGTTTTTGGAACTAATCAACAAACATGTCGAGGCTAACGAAATTGAACGACCCCAGGATATGGTCGTAAAATCTGTAGTAAAAAAATCAGAAAACAAAGTTTATATTATTAAGCAAATTGACCTTAAGGTGCCGCTTACCGATATTGCTGATGCTAAAGGTTTAGATATGATTGAACTTATTGATGAAATCGAAGCAATTGTTAATTCCGGCACAAGACTTAATATTGATTATTACCTAAATTCGGTTATGGACGAAGAGCATATTAATGATATATACGAATATTTTAGAGACGAAGCTGAAACCGACTCAATTGATGAAGCAATTGAAGAGCTGGGTACAGAGGATTATAGCGAAGAAGATATAAGGTTAATTAGAATAAAGTTTATTTCTGATATGGGAAATTAGGAAATCTTTCTGCCTTTCCATTTTGGTTTAATAATGATGCTCATAAATCCTGTAATTACAATATAAAAAGGATAGAATACTTGCAAGAGTGCAATATATTTGATTAAATATCTTTTATTAAAGAATTTCAGAACTTTGCTCATAAAAAGAATATCTATTAATGCTTTAATACTAAACAAGATTGAAAACATAAGCAAATGTCTATAATCAATTATTGAAAGTATTAATATTGCAATTAATAGTAAATTTGTAGCTAAAAGTAGCAAACTGATTAATAAGCTTACTGTATCTTGATAGCCAATAGCTTTACTCGCCCATCTAATTCGCTGCTGTAAAAAGTTTTTAAGGTTTGTTTGAGGTAGGGTTTTAACAATTGCATTTGTATTGTTGCAAAAAGAAACCTTATATTGTTTTTTTATTTTGTGAAGCAAGAAGACATCGTCTCCGGATGTAAATTTTTCCCCGTATTTGTTTACACATTCAAAATAAATTTCTCTATTTACAGCAAG
This sequence comes from Bacteroidales bacterium, assembly GCA_028702675.1. Classification (GTDB taxonomy): domain Bacteria; phylum Bacteroidota; class Bacteroidia; order Bacteroidales; family ML635J-15; genus JAQVOJ01. The sequence continues at coordinate 16,579 of JAQVOJ010000024.1, read as the reverse complement.
ATTAGCTCCATTGCACATGAAAGGTATTCCTGCAGCAAAACCTCCTGCTGTACTTCCTATTAAACTCAAAAATTCAAGATTCTGAATGCCATGAAAAATCCCTTTTCGTTCAACAAAATCAACAGGACCTGCTACAAACTGAGAATTATTTAAAACTATAGTATTTAGCATAGTTTCTGCCCAATACGGATTTAACCGACAGTCGGCATCGGTAAATAAAAGAATCTTCCCGTTTGCTTGTTGAGCACCATAATATAAAGCCGATTTTTTACCTTGGTGTGATTCATCTAAATCTATTAAACGTAAAATCGGATTATTTTTTAATTGATTTTTAATTATCTCAAATCCTTGATCTGTAGAATGGTCATTAATAAATAAAACTTCGTGTAAATTGTAAGATTGATTTTTAATATCGTGAATAAGTGAAGGTAGATTTTGCTCTTCGTTTCTAAAAGCTATTATTAGACTTACTTTTGGTTTCTTAAGTTTCGTAATATGGTTATCATATATATAATTAAGCTTATTTAGAGAGATATAAAATACACAAATAAGCATTAAATAGATTAAAAGAATTAAACCGGCTATAATATGTATTAAGCTTATCACAAAACAAAATTAATAAACCAAAATAAAAAAGAGACTCTTAATTAAAAAAAGAGTCTCCTTAAATATTGATTTGAAAAAAAATTAATCTAATTTATGAATAACCAGTCCTGATCTTAACTTAGGTTCGAACCAAGTAGTTTTTGGTGGCATGATATTTCCTGTATCAGCAATTGTTATAAGTTGTTGCATGGAAACAGGATATAAAGCAAAAGCTACAGCCATTTCGCCACTGTCAACACGTTTTTTTAGTTCACCTAAACCACGAATTCCTCCTACAAAGTCAATTCGTTGGCTTCTTCTTAAATCCTCAATTCCTAAAATTTTATCAAGAACTAAATCAGACAAAATTGTAACATCAAGTACACCAATCGGATCATTATCGTTATATGTACCTTCTTTTGCATTAAGCTTGTACCATTCGCTGTCAATGTACATGCTAAATTCGTGAAGTTTAGAGGGTTTATAAATTTCTTTACCCATGTTTTGTATTACAAAATTCTTATTTAGTTTTTCTAATAAGCTTTTTTTGTCATTACCATTCAAATCTTTAATCACACGATTATAGTCGATTATTTTTAGTTGATGATCAGAGAAAATAACAGCCATAAAGAAGTTATACTCTTCTTGACCCGTATGATTTGGATTATTTTCGGCTCTTTCTTTACCAATTCGGCTTGCAGCAGCAGTGCGATGATGCCCGTCGGCAACATACATACAAGGTACTTTTTCGGCAAATAGTTTTTCGATCTGTATATTTGTATTATCGTCTTCGATCACCCAAAATTGATGACCGAAGCCATCATCTGCTATAAAGTCGTATTCCGGCTTTTGGGTTTTTACGATATTATCAATAATGCTATCTATTTCAGCAATAGCCTTGTAAGAAAAAAACACAGGTTCAATATTAGCATTTGTATATTTAGTTAAAGTCATCCGGTCTTCTTCTTTGTCGGGTCTGGTAAGTTCATGCTTCTTAATTTTACCTTCAAAATATTCAACCGAAGACGCACAGCCAACAATACCATACTGTATGTGTTCGTCCATTCGTTGAGCATAAATATAGAATTTTGATTTATCGTCTTCGACTAGCCAAGAATTTGACTGCATTTTTTTAAAGTTTTCAACAGCTTTATTATAAACAATTTCGCTATGAGTATCTATACCTGGTTCACAATCAATTTCTGCTTTAGTTACGTGGAGCAACGATTCAGGTTTTCCATCAGCCATTTTTGCTGCTTCGGTACTATTCATTACATCGTATGGTAGGCATGCTACTCTGTCAACAATATCTTTAGGTGGACGCAAGCCTTTGAATGGTTTTACAATTGCCATATTATTTACTTTCTATTATTATTAAATAAATTATTAATTAACTTTAAACTTAGTGTCTCCTTTTTCTAAGAAAGCAATTATCTGATTAATTGCTGCAATACCTGCATTAATATTTGCTTCGGCAGTTTGAGCTCCCATTTTTTTAGGAGTAAAGAAAACTCTGTCGGCGAACTTCTCTTTTAGTAATTCTGCATTATCGGGAGCAATATCGCTTAGGTAAGCAAAATCGTTTCTTTCTTCCATTAATTTTAATAAACCTTCTTCATCAATAACTTCTTTGCGAGCTGTATTAACTAATACAGCACCTTTTGGCATTTCATTGAGAAGATTATAATTAATTGAGTTTTTTGTTTTGTCGTTAGCAGGAATATGAAGCGAAATATACTGGCATGTCTTGTATAGTTCCTTTTCGCTATCAACCACATTTACACCGTCTTTTTCTATTGTTGTTTTTTCTACAAATGGATCAAAAGCATAAATTTTCATTCCAAAGCCTTTTGCTATCTCGGCAACATAGCGACCAACATTACCATATGCATGAATACCTAGTGATTTGTTTCTTAGTTCGGAACCTGATTTGCCGTTAAAGAATCCTCTTGCATGATAAACCATCATGCCTAAAGCTAGTTCGGCAACAGCGTTTGAGTTTTGCCCAGGTGTATTCATTGCTACAACATTATTATCTGTTGCTGCTTGTAAATCAATATTATCGTAACCAGCACCTGCACGAACAATTATTTTTAGTTTTTTACCGGCTTCGATTACTTCACGAGTGGCTTTGTCGCTACGAATAATCATCGCTTCGACATCGGTAACAGCAATTAATAAGTCGTTTACTGTACTATATTTTTCTAATAATACAATTTCGTAACCGGCTTCTGAGCCTATTTTTTTAATTTGCTCCACTGCTTCTTTAGCAAATGGTTTTTCTGTGGCAACTAAAACTTTTTTCATAACTATTATATTTTATTATACTTAACAATACTTTAGATTTTGAACAAAATTATAAAATAAACTGAAGTTTTTTATATTGTTAAAACTATTATGTAACATGTATTATTATTATTCTGACCTAATAGCTCCAATTATTTGATTTATAGTAGTTTGTTGCAAGTAATACACGATAATGATATTTTTAATATATTTGCTTAAATAAAAAATCATAGTTATGGAAGAAAATTATCAAAAAGTGGCTCGTAATCTTAATACCCTAGCAATTCTTCAATATGTATGGGCAGGATTAAACATTTTGTCGGCTTTAATAGCATTTGTGGTTTATTTTATCTTAGGTGCTGTATTTGCCTCAGATGATATTGCTTTTTCAGGAGATGATGAAATGGCTTTTAAGTTCATCGGAGGTTTTTTTATGGTTTTAGCTCTTATTGTTTTAGTAATTATTTTGATTAGTTCAGTACTTAAAATTCTGTGTGGAATTTTTATGCAAAAGAAGAAAAACAGAGTGTTTTGTATTGTAATTGCGGCTTTAGA
>JAQVOJ010000024.1:0-13053 GCA_028702675.1 Bacteroidales bacterium | reverse complement strand
GTGATGTTAGATGTGAAAATGTAAAATGATGAATGTAATTATGCTTTTTTATTTGTTAAAATAGTTTTCGTGATTTTCATTTGATATTTTTCACTTATTATTTATTGTGCTTTGTTATTTATAATTTTAGTTCTGCATCTCGTAAATGTGAGCATGAGGTACAATTGAGAAGCATTTTTTTACTACATACTAACAATTATTATTTGTATAAATTTGTTAATAAATCATTGGCTAATACACTTTTCTGTGTTCCTTCAATCATATTTTTTACGGTAAATGTCTGATTTTGCATTTCGCTTTCACCGGCTAGTATTACGAATGGAATATTATTTTTGTTTGCGTAATCAAGTTGTTTAGATATTTTAATACTATCAGGAAAAATCATTGCTGGAATGTTACTATGTCTAAGCTGGTTTAAATACGGTAGGCAGTATTTTGCTTCCTGCTTGCCAAAATTTGTAAACATAATTGCAAGGCTTTCCGTATTATCTGTTGGGAATTTATTAAGTTCCTTAATAACTTCATAAATGCGATCTGCTCCAAAAGATATTCCGACACCCGATACATCTTTAAGCCCAAAAATACCCGTCAAATCGTCGTATCGACCACCTCCGCATATACTTCCTATATTTGCTTCAAGCGACTGCACTTCGATAATTGTACCAGTATAGTAGTTTAGCCCACGAGCTAGAGTAAGATCAAGAGATATCTTGGCTTTTACAGAAACATTACTAATAAGTGCAAATATTTCTTCCATCTCTTCAATGCCGCTTAGAGCTATTTCTGATTTAGCAAGTACATCTCTAAGAGATTTAAGTATTTCTTCGTTTTTACCCTTAAGAAACAAAACTGGTCGAATTGTTTCAATATCTTTATTATTTAATCCCTTATCGCTAAGTTCTTGCATTACTTTTTCTTCTCCGATTTTATCAAGTTTGTCGATAGCAACAGTAATTGGGATTAATAATTCGGGTTTACCAATTATTTCGGCTATGCCACTTAAGATTTTACGGTTATTCAGTTTTATATCAATATTAAGATTAAGTTTATCAAAAACTCCGTCAATAATTTGAATAAGTTCTAGTTCGTTTAGTAGGGAGTTGCTTCCAATAACGTCAGCATCGCACTGATAAAACTCTCTAAATCTTCCTTTTTGAGGTCGATCTGCACGCCATACCGGTTGTATTTGGTATCGTTTAAACGGGAAAGTTATATTGTTTCGGTTTTGTACAACATATCGGGCAAATGGAACGGTAAGGTCGTATCGCAAGCCTTTTTCTGATACCGAATTTGCAAATTTTGGACTATCAATATTGCTATACGCCTCATTATCAGCCTTTTTTAAAAAATCTCCTGAGTTTAGAATTTTAAAAAGTAATTTATCGCCTTCGTCTCCATATTTACCTAAAAGTGTATTTAGTGTCTCCATCGCCGGTGTTTCAATAGATTGAAAACCATAGAGTTTGAAAACATTTCGTATTGTATTGAAAATATAATCTCTTTTTTGCATTTCTGCAGGGCTAAAATCTCTTGTTCCTTTTGGTATTGATGGTTTTTGCATAATATAATCTTATTTAAACATTGAATCTAATATGTAAAATATCGCCTTCGTTTACAATATAGTTTTTCCCTTCTAATCTAAATTTTCCGGCTTCTTTTACAGCTTTTTCTGAACCATATTTTACAAAATCTTCGTAAGACATTACTTCGGCACGAATAAACCCCCTTTGCAAATCACTATGAATCGTTCCTGCAGCTTCGGGAGCTGTCATCCCTTTTTTTATTGTCCATGCTTTGATTTCTTTTGGTCCTACTGTAAAAAAACTTTGAAGATTAAGCATGTCGTAGGCTTTACGAATAATCTTGTCGACGCTTGGTTCAGAGAGTCCGTAGTCTTTTAAAAAATCTGCTCTTTCGTCTATACTAAGTTCGGCAATTTCTGATTCAATTTCAGCAGCAATTACCAATGCCTTTTCATTTGTATTTATTAATTCTTCTTCTACTGCTTTTGTATATTTGTTTCCATCTGTAATGGATTCTTCGGCAACATTACAAACATACATAACAGGTTTTGCAGTCAGAAGAAAAATATCATCTATATATTTTTGATCAGATTCTTTTACAGGTGCTGTACGTGCATTACCCATATTTTCGAGATGATTTTCGTATATTTTGAGTATTTCTATTGCATGTTTAGCATCTTTATCGCCTGATTTAGCAATTTTTTCCATTCGAATAATTTTTTTCTGAACAGACTCAAGGTCTTTTACCTGCAATTCTAAATCAATAGTTTGCATATCTCGTACAGGGTCAACCGACCCGTCGATATGTGGCATTTCTTCGTTATCATAACATCTTAAAACGTGAATCAATGCATCAGCATTTCTAATATCACTTAAGAAACTATTCCCTACACCTTCGCCTTTACTGGAGCCTTTTGCCATACCCGGAATATCAACAATTTCTATTGTGGCAGGAACAATTTTTTCGGTTTCCTGATACTGCTCAAGTTCATATAGTCTTGGGTCTGGAACTTTTATTATTCCTATATTTGATTTATTACTCGAAAACGCAAAACTTGTTGTTTCTGCTTTAACTTCCGACATACAATTAAACAATGTCGTTTTACCACAATTGGCTATCCCTATTATTCCACAATTTAATCCCATATTATATGTTTAGTCAACCTTTTGATTTTAATTACGTCTATTAATTTTACCTTGCAAAAATAGAGTAAAGCACCGACATGAACAACAAAAGATTAAAACCGTTTTTAAAAAGTTTTTTTATTTATCAGCTTATGTTAAATTTGCTCAATTAATATATAAGAATATGAAAAGATATTTTATAGCATCAATATTATTTGTTTTGTTAGTGGTAATGGGTTTATTAACATCATGTGGTGGAGGAAATAGTAGTAATGATTCACGTCCAATTATGACTGCTATGGTTAATTCTACAAATTGGCGATGCCCTGCACCCAATGCAAGAATTTCGGAAAATAGTATTACAATTTATGGTACTTCTGCAAATGGACAAACTATTCAACTTGTAATAAGAGCAGGAGAAAAAGGAGAATATAATTTTAATGAATTTACCGGACACGAAGGAAAATACATCCCAAATATGAGTACAGGAGCGGCAATTTATTCAACAAGTGGTAGTACTCAAGGTTCAGGTAATGTGTTAATTAGTTCGATAAATGAGGAAACTCGAACAATTAGTGGAATATTTAATTTTAAAGCATTTCGTTCAACCGATGGTTCTTTTAAAAATATTACTGACGGAGTATTTACAAAGGTTCCATATAAATTTATTAATACCATTGATACAACAGTATATCAAAGTACCTTAACTGCTGAAATCGCAGGGGAAAATTGGATTCCACAAAATGTGTCGGCAATTAAAAACGATACAGCGATAATTATAACAGCAGATTATCCTGAAAATTGGGAAAGCTTGAAATTAGTACTTCCTGTAACTGTGGCTTCAGGAATACATCAAATTTCTTCAGATGGTCCAATATATGGTTTGTTTCAGCAAGGTTTTTATACATATCCGGCAAGTAATGGTTCTCTTACAATAGGTACCCATAATTTTGAAGAAAGAAGAATAACAGGAACTTTTTTCTTTAATTTTATTGATAATAGTAGCCAAACAATTAGTGTAACTAGTGGCGTTTTTCAAGTATATTACAACGATCAAGGTATAGGTAATTAGAATAAAGAAAAGACTTATGTATGAATTTATGTGACAAAATATTGCACATAAGATTTGCCAATCTTTTATCGAAAAAATTATTTTTTGTAATTGTTCCTCTATTATTGTTTAATTTGATTTCTTCTTTAAGTTTTGCTCAATGCAAGGATTTTCCGTTTTTTCTGGAAGGTACATGGGAGATCGAAAATACCGAAGGCTTAAGTTACGAGGAGTGGCAATTAAGTAGCGATAGTATTTTAGTTGGTAGAACATATCGTCTTTTTGGAAATGACACCATATTTTTTGAAGGTATGGAGATAAGGTGCTACGAAGGTAAACCATGCTATTTTATGAATGCTATGATGAATAATGCACGAGTAAGAGCAGGATATTTGCCAATACAGATTACAAATAATGTTTGGGTTTGGGAAAATAAACATCCCGATTTTCCGAAAACTATTAGTTATCAGTTAATTAACGATACACTTATGAGTGTTTGGTTTAAAGGAGCACCTGATGATGCTACATGTGTTGATTTTTTAATGCAATTAAGCAAGCCTTAATGTTTGAGCTAAATTTACCATTAACACAGTTAAGAACTAAAGAAGAAGATAGCAAGCTTAGAGTGTTTGATGTTTTTCGGAATAAATTTGTACTACTTACACCCGAAGAGTGGGTGCGTCAACAATTATTGCATTTTTTAATCAATAATTATGATTATCCCCAAAATTTAATTGCAGTAGAAAAAAGTATTGTGGTAAATAAACAATTAAGAAGATACGATGCTGTAATTTATTCCAAAGCTAACAAGCCTATTATGATTATTGAATGCAAAGCTCCCAAAATAAAGCTCACTAGTTCTGTTTTCGATCAAATTATTTCATATAATCAATGCCTTGATGTGGAGTATTTGTTAATTACAAATGGGATGAACCACTATTGTATTCATTATACTCGAGCAATGGCTCGTATCTGGAATTTTATGGAAGAAATTCCTAATTACAATGCTTTAATCTAAATATATTTTAACTTTCCATCAATAAAAGCAGCAATTCGAGAATCGGGATATTCAGGTTGATAAAGGCTTAATAATGTCATAGAATTTTTATTGTCGTAATGTAATGCTGTAAAGTAATGATAGCCGCTACTGTCGATATATTCAAACACTTCGTTTTCATTTTTAAAAACCTCTGCATTTATTTTAGTTCCGGAATGTTTGATTTCGATAAAATAAAAACTATCATTAATGAAATCATCTTTTAGGTGTGATTGAGCATCGTTTTCTGTTTGTCGTTCAAACTTTTTTTCGTTCTTTTTTCTTTGTCGATCAAGGTATCTTTTGTCTCTTGGCGACAAATCTTCTTCGTTGGTTACGCTAATGCTTCTGCCAAAACTTATAACGCTAAAATTGATGTATTTACGAGGATTTAATCTTATGTCGGTTAGCAGTTTGTCGAGGCTTCTGCTGGTCCTTTCAAGATTTTGATACAAAGTATCGTTGTAAAGCAAGTTCCCTAAAGTTCCTTCCCCGCTATTAATCTTTGTTGTAATACTGTTGAGATTGGCTAATACATCGTTGGCACTTTTAATAGTTTGAGCTAAATCAACCGCTGCTAATGTATCGCTGAAATCAGAAAGATTGCTTAATATGTTTGTCATCTGTTCGCTACTGCCCGATAGTGTTGTGGTAATATTATCAATATTTAGAATGATGTTAGCAAGTCTTTGTCTTTCGCTAATTAATAATGTGTCTAACTCAAATGAAGCAGATTCTAAATTTGCTAAAGTTGTTTTTATGCTTGCAAAGCTCTTATCAAGATTATCGCGGGTTTCATCATTAAAAATATAAGAAATTATTTCAATTACGTTTTGAAGTTCTTTCATTAAATCTTCGGCTTGATTTTTAATAGGTAGCATTTGCATGCTTACTTGGTCTTTTAGACTCGCTTCAATAGAACCTATTAAAAAATCGCCTTGCTTGTGAAATGTCTCTTTGTCGCTTAAAACTAATTGTATTCCTTTAGTACCCATTAAGTCCATGCTATATATTTCGGCAACACTACTGTCGGGGATATTGTAATCGCTACTTACATCTATTTTTACAGTTAAACTTTTTAAATCATCGTTTAGATTAACTTCTGTTACTTGACCAATTTTATATCCGTTAACTGTAACAGCACTAGATACATCTAAACCGTCGATTCTGTCGTATTTAATATAATAAACATTTCTATCGCTAAATAGCCCAATACCTTTTAGGTAATTAATTCCCCAATAACTTATAGCTATTATTATTATAGCCATGAAACCATATAAGATATACCTTTTTTTTGATTTTGCCATATCTAATTAAGTTCTTTTTTTGCTTGTTTTATCGTTATCCTTTGTCCGTTTTTAAAGGCAATAATAAAACAGTCATTATATGTATTTCGCAAATCATTTTGCAATTTAATAATATCATCATAACTATTAGTTGCACCCACAAAATATTTGTAAAGACCATTATGAAAATACATATATATATCTTTATTTAACTCAAAAATATTATCATTTTCCTGAAGCTTGTTTTGAGATGATTTAATCTGAACTCCAAATATTACTCCTTCTGGAATATCTTCAATTGAATATATTCGTGCAGCCGGCCATACAAGTTGTTCATTTATGTCTTTTTCTATATCTTGACTTTGTTCTGTTGTGTTTTCTTCAATTGTGTTATTGATATGAGTTTCATCAGTCTGATAATTATTGGTTGTATTTTGCTCGTCATCGTTGTTTGCGCCAATTTCTTTACCTTGGTTTTCGTAAGCTGTTTTATAATCTCTGAATGCATAATATATTGCATTAGCAAGTTTTTCTTGCCCTTCGGTAGTATTCATAAATCTTTCTTCTTCAGGATTACTAATAAACCCACACTCAACTAAAATCGAAGGCATCGAAGTTCTCCACAATACAAGAAATCCCGCTTGTTTTACACCTCTGTCGTATCTTTTTGCTTCTGTTTTAAAATAGTATTGCATTTTTTGAGCAAGTGATAAACTACGTTCTAGGTATGCATTTTGGTAAAGTGAAAAAATGATATGAGATTCGGGGCTGGTTGGGTCAAATCCCTGATAATTGTCTTCGTAATTATCCTCTTGAAGTACAACAGAATTCTCTAATTTTGCTACTCTTAAGTTTTCTTCAGATACATGTAAGCCCATTGCAAAGGTCTCGGCACCATATGCATTTACTCCACTTATTGCGTTTACATGTACACTAATAAACATATCTGCTTCCACTTCGTTTGCTAATGCAGCTCTTTTATGTAATTCAACAAATTTATCAGTATCTCTTGTGTAAATTACCTCAACATCTTTATGGTTTGTTTCAATTAATTCGCCCAGTTTTAAGGATATAGCCAATACCAAATCTTTTTCTTTACTAATTTTACCTACAGCCCCAGGGTCTTTGCCACCATGACCGGGGTCAATAACTACCTTACGGATATGATAATCACTCTTTTGAGCACTTACTAATCCTTGTATTAAAAACGTAAATAATACAAGTAAAATAGTTATTTGAAAAATATTTCTTGACATTGCCTGTTTTCCTTTATTGACAGATAGCTTTTTTTGTTTAGTTTTGGACGTAAATTTAAAGCTTTTGTACGAGAATTTCATAATATTACGATTAATTAATTCATTATTAAGGCTTCTGCTTGTTTTCATCCCTCTATTTTTGGTTACTGAAAGCATAGCAGGCAATGATTATGCCACATATAAAAGCACAAAAAATGCTGTTTTTCAGCAATCAGTTATACCAGATACTATTGATAACGAAAATATTTCTGATACTGTTGTTCAAGAAATTGATAGTATTAATAGCAATATTGTTCAACCGGATACCATTATTAATATTCCCCCCAAAAAAAATGATATTGATAACCCTGTGTTTTATAATGCTTTAGATTCCAGCTTTTTTGATTTAGTAGAACAGAAAGCATATTTGTATGGGGAGGCTAAAGTTGTATATGGCGATATTACACTAACTGCCGAATATATTATGATGGATTTTGGGCAAAACGAAGTGTACGCACATGGAGTTACCGATACTGCCGGAGTAGTGCAAGGAAAACCAATTTTTACACAAGGCGAAGAAACTTTTGATGCCGATACAATACGTTACAATTTTCGTTCAAAAAAGGGTTTAATTAAAGAGGTAACTACCGACATGGACGGAAGCTATTTACATGGTGGTAAAACAAAGAAACACCCAAATGACCAAGTGCATTTAACTGACGGTAAATTTACCACATGTGATTTAGAGCATCCACACTTTTATTTTAAGATAAGTAAAGCAATTGTAATTCCTGACGATAAAATAGTCTCTGGTCCTGCTTTTCTTGTTATCGAAGATATTCCAACGCCTCTTGGCTTGCCTTTTGGATTTTTTCCCAATAAAAAAGGAAGTACTTCGGGAGTAATAATGCCGGAATTTGGCGAAGAGGTCAATAGAGGGTTCTTTTTGCGGAATGGAGGTTATTATTGGGCTATAAACGATTATGTTGATTTTAGGCTTACAGGTGATATATATACTAAAGGAAGTTGGGCAGTTCGTTCTCGTGTAAATTATAAATTGAGGTATAAAATGAACGGTTATCTTGATGCCAGTTATAATGTAAATAAAATAGGTTACGAAGGTCTTGACAATTATAGTTCAAATAATTTATACCGAATTGTTTGGCGACATACTCAAGACCCTAAAGCACGCCCAAATAGTACTTTCTCTGCAGATGTTAATATTAGTTCAAGTGCATACGATAGATATAATGCATATTCTACTACCAATTTTATGCAAAACAATAAACAGTCGAGTATATCATATAGTAAGGTTTGGCCAAATTCACCTTTTAGTCTTACTGCTGCATTACGGCAAACACAAAATAGCCGCGACAGTAGTGTTAATTTAACATTGCCCGATGTATCATTTAATATGAGCAGGATTTATCCTTTTAAACGAAAAAATCCTGTTGGTGGAGCAAAATGGTATGAAATAATTGGAATTAGTTATTCGGCATTGTTAACAAACCAATTAAATACAAAAGAAGATTCTATTCTTACTTCGGTTTGGACAGACTTTAATAATGGCATCAAGCACACTATTCCTGTTAACACGTCAATTAAAATACTTAAATTTTTTAGTTTATCGCCGAGTTTTACTTATACCGAGCGATGGTACACAAAAACTTTGAATAAGCATTGGGATACCACCGAAAACATCGCAATAAATGATTATCAATCAGGATTTTCGAGAGCTTGGGACTATAATGCAGGTGCAAGTTTAAACACTAAATTGTATGGATTGGCACAATTTAGAAAAGGACCTTTGTATGCTATTAGGCATGTTTTAACACCAAGTGTGAGTTTTCAATATCGTCCTGATTTTGGTACCCCTAATTATGGTTATTACGATGAATATGACCGTATTCAGTATAATACAAATACAGGACAATATGACACAGTGAGTTATATCTACTCTATTTATGAAGGAGCTCCTTACGGTTCTCCAACTAGAGGTGGGGCAGGGTCGGTTTCGTTTAATATTGCAAATAATTTAGAAACAAAAGTTAGAAATAGAGCCGATACCGTTACCGGAAATAAAAAAATTAAAATTTTGGAAAGCCTTAATTTTTCTACAAACTATAATATTATGGCCGATTCTCTTAATTGGTCGCCGGTAAATATGAGCGGAAGAACAAGAATTGGTAAACTTGAATTGTCATTTAATAGTATTTTCGATCCGTATGCTATTGCAAAAGATCCATATAATGATATTTATAAGCGTATTAATAAATCAGAATTTAGCGAAACTGGAAATTTATTCAGAATTACTAGTGCAAGTTTGTCAACAAGTTTTTCGTTAAATCCTAGAAGTAGTAAAAACAAGGACGAAAACCAAACTGCTATGCTTTACGGATATCCCGATGCATATGTGGATTTTGATGTCCCTTGGAATATTAGAGTAAGTTACAATTTGCGATACGATAAACCTTATGATGAAAAAATAATAACTCAGACATTACAGTTTTCCGGAGAATTGAACCTTACTGCCAAATGGAAGATTAGAATGTCATCAGGTTGGGATTTTGCTAATAATAAAATAACTTATACTGTAATAGACGTTTACAGAGATTTACATTGTTGGGAAGCTAGTTTAAGATTAATCCCGTTTGGAATCCATAAGTCTTATACTTTCCAAATTAATGTTAAGTCAGCTATTTTACAAGATTTGAAACTATCGAAACGTAGAAGTTGGTACGATAATTTCTGATGGCACGAATTTTGAAAAAAAACAATTTTTTCATACAACTGTTTTTAATTTTTTACGTTAAGTTTGATAGTTTTGTATTTTAATATTTTTGAAAAGGGGTAATTATGAAATTTCATGGATTAGTTTTAGGTTTGTTGCTTATTCTATTAGCAGTAAATATTTCTACTGCACAATACAGCATAAAAGTAAAGGTAAATGGTGTTAACGATAGTACAATGATGTTAGGTCATCATTTTGGTTCAAAGAAATATGTAGTTGATACTGCACATATTGATAGTAAAGGTTGGGCACATTTTGAAGGTAAAGAAGATTTAGATAAAGGTATTTATATAATAATTCTACCATCGCTAAATAATACTTATTTTGAATGCTTAATTGGTGATGATATGGAGTTTAGTCTTGAAACCGATACGGAAAATTATGTGGAAAACATGAAAGTAAAAGGCTGCAAAGAGAATCTTATTTTTAATGATTATCAACGTGAAATGGCAGTTTTAAACAGAGAACGAATGGAATTGGACGAATTAATGAACAAGCACTCAGAAAATCCTGATTCTGTTGAAATTATAAGAAATAAAATTATTGAAAATGGAGAAAAACGTAAGCAATATATGCTTGAAGTAATTGCTAATAGTCCTGAAAGTTTTTTTGCTAAAGTTCTAAACTCAATGGTTGAAATAGATGTTCCTGAGCCACCACGAGACGATGAAGGTAATATTACAGATAGTACTTTTCAATGGAGATATTACAAGGAGCATTATTTCGATAATGTTGATTTTTCGGAAGGAGGATTGTTAAAGACCCCAATTTTTGAAGGTAAACTTAATTATTTCTTTAAAAATGTTGTTGTTCCCGAGCCGGATTCATTAATAAATCAAGCAAATATTGTTATACAGAAAGCTTACGAAGGTGGAGATACATTAATGTTTAGATTTGTTGCAGCTCATTTACTTAATTATTTTGAAACAAGTAGAGTAATGGGTTTCGATAAAGTTTTTGTAAGACTTGCCGAAGATTGGTATTTAAGTGGAAAAGCTTATTGGGTAGATAGCACTTTTATGTCGAAACTAACCGAGAGGGTAATGAAAATTTCACCAAATATTATAGGTAATGTAGCCCCCGATTTGCGAAAAATGGAAACATACGATTCTCAATACATGTCGCTTCACCTTGTAGATGCTGACTTTACGGTATTAGTTTTTTATGAACCCGATTGCGGACATTGTAAAACACAAGTGCCCAAGTTGTTTAATCTTTGGCAAGATACATTACAACACGAAAATGTAAAGGTATTTGCAGTTTATACTCAATACGACAAAGAGCATTGGATCGAATTTATAAACGACAAAGATATGATAGGTGAAGGTTGGTATAATGTATGGGACGGACCATATCCACACACAAATTTTAGAAATTATTACGATATTTTTAGTACACCTGTAATATTTATTCTCGATAAAGAAAAGCACATTATTGCTAAAAGAATTGATGTAGATTCAATTACTGATTTTCTTGAATTTCACAGAAAACGTCTCGAACACGAAAAACAAAAACAATAAACCATTAAATATTCTTATATCGAAATATTGAAAAGAATTATTGTTTTCGCAGTTTTATTTGCGTCTGTAACGTTTGTAAACACTTTGTTTGCATATAATATTGAATTACATATTGAAAATTTTCCTAACAACAGATTGTATTTAGGAGTTTATTATGGGGCTAATTTCGAAGTTATAGATACTACTTATACCAATAATAATGGATATGCACAGTTTATAGATGATAAAGATTTAAAACAAGGTGTATATTTTGTAGTATTACCACCACATACGCGTATCGAGTTTTTGTTATTAGACGATCAGGAATTTGTTATTAAAACAGACCTAAACAATGTTTTGTCAGAATTAACAATAGAAAATCTTGATTACGAAGATTATTTTGTTCCAATGCAGCGAGAAATTGCAAGCATAAGCTTGAAAAAATCGAACCTCGATATGCAACGTCAATATTTTGAATACGCAGGACAAAAGGATTCTGCCGATTATGTTAAGAGGGAAATTGAAATGCTTAATATTGACAGAGAAGCTATTTATCGAAAGTATTTAGAGCTGGATGATGATACATTTCTTTCGAAAATGATAAGAATGATGTTGCAACCGGAATTCTTGGAAGATTCGCGGCACTTAAAATATTCCGAACCGGGAGCTTATTATCAGTTTTATAAAACTCATTATTTCGATAGAGTCGATTTTTCAGACGATAGAATTCTGAGAACACCGGAATTTGTTTTCGATAGGTTAATAAAAGAATACTGTACTTATTTTGTTAATACATATCAAGAAACCCCTGATTCTGCATACAATAATTTAGATTTTTTAATAAATAAGTCTGAAGCAAATCCCGAAGTTTTTAAATACGTAATATCTTATTTATCAGCATATTATGCAAAACCCCCTTATAGAGGAATGGAGTTTCTTTTTGTGTATTTAGTAGATAAATACTTTTTACAAAATGAATACGAATGGGTTGATGAGTCAACATTGGAACGGCTAAAAGCAGAAGCTGATGAAATGAGATTTAATTTAGTAGGTAATTCTGCTGTTGATATTGAGTTAAAAACAACAGAGAATAAGGAGTATAAATTGCATAGTATTGATTCTAAATATACATTATTGTGGTTTTGGGAGCCTGATTGCAAGTACTGTACCGATGGAATTAAGAAAATACTGGAGGTTTATGATGATTTAAAGCAATATCAAGTTGAAATAATTTCGATATATGTAGGAACAGACCAAGAACATTGGCTGAAATCAATTACAGATTTTGAAGATAAATTTATTAATTTAAATGATGATTCTCTTATTTCTACTATATATTACGGTACGTCAAAAACTCCTCGTTCATTTATTTTAGACAGTACCAAAACAATTATTGTTAGAGATATTGACCCGAAACATATATTGTCTTTTTTACAATATATAGAGAATAAACAATAAGTTTAAGCTAATCAAAAGCCGGTCTAAACTAGCCTATGTTTTATTAACC
>JAQVOJ010000023.1 GCA_028702675.1 Bacteroidales bacterium | reverse complement strand
ATAATATTTAAAAAAGCAAACAAAATTACTGCTAAATCAAGGTGCGGGTTTTGGCATGGTTTTTTGCATCGAAGAAAAGCAAAAACACATGCCAAAACCCAAACATAATTATTACTTAACCAAAAGAAAACTAACTAAAATGAATTATTTGAAAACAGTATCCTTTAAAATTACTATTTTTACAAAAACCATTGTTAAATGATTCGTAAATTCAAACATATTATAATAATTATTGCAGCACTAATTTTATCCTTAGTAAGTGCAATAATAACAGAAATAAATTCCTTTACCGGCTCCGAAGCTGTAGTTGAGGCATCAAAACCTGAAGAAACCATAAAAAATTTATGTAAACTACAAGATTCTATTACCAATGATATTATAAATCGAATTGTAGAGGAACAAAAACTCGAAAATTACTTCTTTGATGTAACAAAAAATCTATTTAAAGAGTATGAATCAGGAATTTTTATTTACCAGAACGATACTCTACAATCTTGGTCAACAAACCGAATCCCTGCACCTATTGATATTGAAACAATAAACTCCGATAATAGGCTAATAAAGCTTTCTGACGGTTGGTATCTAAAAACTATCAAAACACATAATAACCTTAATATCATAGGCTTATGCTTAATTTCTCACGACTATTCTTACCAAAACGAATTATTATCTAGTAACTTCAACAAAACCTTCAATTTACCTTGTAAAGCAAAATTTAGCTCAAAACAAGATGAACAT
Organism: Bacteroidales bacterium; assembly: GCA_028702675.1. Lineage (GTDB taxonomy): Bacteria > Bacteroidota > Bacteroidia > Bacteroidales > ML635J-15 > JAQVOJ01. The sequence continues at coordinate 32,287 of JAQVOJ010000023.1, read as the reverse complement.
TCTTATGAGGTAAAGCACAATGATACAGTGCTATTTTACATAAATTACGCAAACATAAGTCCCAATAATTACATATTGCAAGTACTCAGTTTAGTTTTCTGGATAATAAGCACAATATTATTTTTAACACTATTAGTGCTTATATTTAAAATATCTGCAAAAATTACTAAATTATACTGGTTACTATTACTTGCCTTGTGTGCCGACCTTATAATTTTACGATTTTTAATGCTAAAATTCGGGTTTCCTACAATTTTTTATCAATTCAAACTATTTTCACCTGAATTGTTTGCTCAAAATTTCTGGTTACCATCGCTTGGCGACTACCTTATTAATGCAATATGCTTTTTTGTATTTGCAGCAGTATTTCAAAAATATTTTACATACAAACCTGGAAAAGCTAATAATACAGCAATTGGAATAATCATGATTTCGGTTATAGGATTTTCATTAATCTTTTACTCGTTCATTATAGATTCTTTTAATAATTTGGTTATTAACTCATCTATAGAATTTACATTCGCTTCAATAATTAATATCTCTGCATATAGCATTGTTGGGCTTACTATTATATTACTAATTATATTTTCGTTTTTATTAATATTCGATAGAATTATTAGACAACTTGAAAGCTTAATAAATTATAAAATTTTCATACCCTTATTGTTAGTATTATCTACTGCTTATTATTTTCTATTCATATCGCAACAATCAGCTATCTCATTAACATTTTTTATATTCGTAATTTCAATAGTTTCGTGGATTAGACTAACTAAAAAAGATTACAGTATTTACAGTCTAATTTTAATAATCATAGCAATTTCTATGATTTCTGCAGAGGAATTTACTTCTATCTCTAATGAAAAGGAAGAAGACATTAGAAAAGTTCTTGCAGCAAATTTAGCCAATGAAAGAGATGCCGGAGCAGAATTTTTTATAACAATACTTAATCACGAGATTAATGATAACAAGGAACTTACAAAGTATGTTATGCAAAAAGACCATGAAAAAGTTTATAATATTATTTATGAAAATCATTTTAAAAAATACCTTAATAAATACGATTTACAAATCTCAATCTGCGAGGGTAACGATAGCTTATTCATAAAACCGGATGATCTTTACACCCACTGCTTAACATTTTTCTCCGAAATCCTATCTGAAACAGGAATACCAATTCCAGAAACAAATTTTTATTATCTTGATAATCACAACGGCAGAATCTCTTATTTTGGTTATTTTCAATACCTTATCAATGATAGTACACAACGAAATTTATTTATTGAAATTGACAGTAAAATATTTAGCGAAGGTTTAGGTTACCCCGAGTTATTACTCGATAAAGCATTTGCTACCAAAAGCACACTTAAAGCATATTCTTTCGCGAAATATAACAAAGGCAGGCTTATAGATTTCAAAGGAACTTACGAATACCCTTTAGTAATACAAAAACCCGAAAACCAGACCGAAGAGTATTATTTAGTGCAGAACAACAATTATAGCCATTTATATTATACACCCGATCCTGATACAATTATAGTAATAAGCTTAAAAAGAGAGAGATACTCTACAAAACTAGTTGCATTTTCAATCATATTCTTTATCCTATTTATTATCAACAATCTAATACAACTTCTTAAATCCTTAAACAAGAAAGGTGCTTTAAAACCCGGAAGCATGAAGAACAAAATCCAGGTTTCGATAATGAGCATTTTACTGTTAAGTCTTATACTCACGGGAAGTATTTCGTATTATTTCATTCTTGAAGGCTATAAACAACGACAGATACAAAACCTTCAGGACAAAGTAAGAAGTGTTCAAGTAGAAGTTGAGCACAAAATTGGTAACGAACCCTACTTAAGCGAAGACATTAGAGAGTTTACAGAGTTTTCACTTATTAAGTTCAGCAATGTATTTTTCACAGATATTAATATTTACGACTTAAACGGACTACTTTTTGCAAGTTCAAGAAACGAAATTTATGAAAACGGATTACAAGGTCGTTTTATTAAACCACAAGCAATACAAGAGTTTAAGCTCTATAAATCAGGAATGGTAATTATTGAAGAACAAATTGGGAAATTAAAGTATTTGTCGGCATACATCCCTTTTCGTAATTATAATAACGAAGTAATTGCCTATTTAAATCTGCCATATTTTGCCCATCAAGACGAATTCCAAAAAGAAATATCAGAATTTATTATAGCATTTACAAATGTGTTTATGATACTACTGCTAGTAAGTATCTTAATAGGAGTTTTTATTGGGAATCAGCTTACAAAACCTCTTGCACTGATTCAAGAAAAAATCCGAACAATAGATATTGGCAAAAAAGGAGAAAAAATTGATTATAAACGCAGAGACGAGTTAGGAGGATTAATTAAAGAATACAATCGCAAAATTGACGAACTTGCTATAAGTGCTCAAAAGTTGGCTCAAAGCGAAAGAGAATCGGCATGGCGTGAAATGGCTAAACAAATTGCTCACGAAATAAAAAATCCTCTTACTCCAATGAAATTAAGTGTTCAACATCTTGTACACAGCTACGAACCAAATAATAAAGATTGGCAAAAAACACTCGACAAAATGTCTAAAACCATAATTGAACAAATAGATACTTTATCTGCTATTGCTACCGAGTTTAGTAATTTTGCTAAAATGCCAATACCTATAAACGAAAGGGTTAATTTAATTCATAAAATCTATAATACTTCTGAGTTGTTTAAGCAAGAAAACAATATTACCATAAATTTTATAACTAATAATATTAATGAAGCTATTATTACCGCAGACAAAGAACAAATACTCAGAGTATTTAATAATCTCCTTAAAAACAGTATTCAAGCAATCCCTGACGACCAACATGGTATAATTACGATTGAGATTAATGAAGAAATAAATCATTATATTCTAAAAATTGCTGATAATGGCACCGGTATTTCGGATGAAATGAAACCTAAAATATTTCAACCAAATTTCACTACAAAATCTAGCGGTATGGGTCTTGGACTAAGCATGGTCAGAAATATTATTGCCAATATTGGTGGCGAAATTTGGTTTGAGACAGAACTCGGACAAGGAACAAGTTTTTATATCCGTTTCCCAAAACCTGATGTAAATCCTTGATAGCTTAAAATCATATCCTTATTTTTGCAAAAAATAATACAATTATGGTTAATGCAATTTTTGAACACAAATCAATTCGTAAATTCAAATCAGATCAAATATCTGATGAAATAATTAATAAAATCCTTGAAGCTGCCACAAGAGCCTCCAACACCGGCAACATGCAAGTTTACAGCATAATAGCAACAAAAGATGCAACAATAAAAAAACAACTCCTACCCTTACATTTTAATCAACAAATGGTAAACGATGCACCCATTGTGCTAACTTTTTGTGCTGATATAAACAGATTTAACAAATGGTGCAATCTTAGAAATGCAATTCCAGGTTACAATAATATGCTGTGGTTTGTTAACGCTACTATAGATGCAATGCTTGCGGCTCAAAACGCTTGTATCGAAGCCGAAGATAACGGGCTTGGAATTTGTTACTTAGGAACAACAACATATATGGCAGAAAAAATTATTGAAGTTCTTGACTTACCTAAAGGAGTAGTTCCAATTACAACTGTGGTAGTAGGTTACCCTGACGAAAACCCCAAACTTACCGATAGGCTACCGATTGAAGCTGTGGTACATAACGAGAAATATCAAGACTATACTAACGAAGACATTAATAATTTATATAAGGAAAAAGAAGAACGAGAAGACAGTAAACAATTTATAAACGAAAATAACCTCGAAACTCTGGCTCAGGTATTCACTAATATCAGATACAAAACAGAAGACAATATTCACTTCTCAAATACATTCATAGAAGTACTCAAAAAACAAGGATTTTTGTCGGAATAATTAACTGTTAACAAACAAATTATTTACTTGCTAAATTCGTATATTTATATTAAGATTAATTCTTAATAAATTTGTATATTTGCATTATGCCAAATATATTTAAAATCGGTCTGCTATTGGGTTGCCTCGTCATTGCCGGTTTATCAATGCATTCACAAAACCACTACAGCAATGGCAACGAGGCTTATATTACAGAGTCTGAAATAGGTTTTAATGATGTTACTATTAACAACGGAAATTTTGTATATCAGTATTCCGAAAATCACAAACAATATAGATATTTGCAATATGTTTTAATTCCCGACCTAAGCGAAACCCCAAATGGAAATTACATCGATACATTAGAATTACGTGGCTATGGAACAAATATTACACCTAACGACAATAATTTTGCATGGGACGAACAATCTGTTTTAAGCGAATATTCGGAATTCGACAGAACAAAAATGTTTGTAAGTCCACTTTCAGACGAAATAATGAATTATGCAAAAGCTTTAGACCAAGAATTTACTAATTGCAATTATGGCGATTGCAATGCTACAATAAGTGGAAACATAGAAACATTAGCATATCCTGAATATTTACCCGATACAGGAACCTATCAGCTATGGACAGGCGAAGAACTAATAAGTGCCGGAGAAATAAAACCTCAAGGAAGTTTAAATCAAAGATACTCGCAACAACAATTAGACACTGCCCAGCATACAAGCTATTGTGTTAGCAAATACGGTAAAGGCTGGCGACTCCCTACCGACTTAGAAGTTGGGCACTTTAACGATGAAGAAGGAACAGGAAATGGCTTCGATATAGCATATCAAGGAAATAATAATTGCTATTTATGGACTTCTTCATTATTTAAAACTTATGCTGTAAAAAGATGGTCAGTTAATAATCTTACAGGTGAATGGGAAAACTGTGCCGGATTTGTTTATGTAAATAATTATGTAAGATGTGTTTTCGAAGGGGCTGCAAACGAGCATACAGGGAATTATCAGAATGATTCTAATATTATAATAATTTATCCCAACCCAAGTGATAATTACATCAAAATAAGCGGAATTAAGAATAAGTCATCATATAAAATCTATAACATTCTCGGAAAATGTATTAAACAAGGCACATGTTTAAATGGAAAAATAATTGTTAACGACATTAAACAGGGAACATATTTATTAAGTATCTTTGATAATAATAATTCATTAATACATCAAGATAAAATATCAATTTACTAGCCATGAGACTACTTACATTAATAATATTATTCTTTCCACTACTGTTACTTGCACAAGTACCACAAAGCATAAAATATCAGGCAGTTGTGCGTAACGAAGGCGGACAGGCAATTTGTAATCAAGATATTAGATTACGTTTTACAATCCTTGAAGGCTCAGATGACGGAGTAATTGTATATCAAGAAAGTCATATAACACAAAGTAACGAGTTGGGACTTGTAAACCTTAATATAGGCGAAGGTAACAGCAACACCGATTTAAGCCATATTCAATGGGGAAACGGACAAAGCAAATGGATAAAAGTTGATATGGACACAACCGGTGGACTTAATTATAGCACAATGGGAGTTAGCCAGTTGCTTTCAGTACCTTACGCATTTTATGCAGAAACTTCAGGAAGTGGATCAGGAGGTTCTTCGTTATGGACTGCGATAGGAAATGATATTTATTACAATTCGGGAAACGTTGGCATTGGCACAGAAAATCCACATTCGAGTGCAGCCTTAGAAATTAATAGCACAAGCAAAGGTTTTTTACCACCTCGAATGACAGAAGACCAACGAGACTTAATAAGCACCCCCGAAATAGGACTTATGATTTACAATTTAGACACCGATTGTATTAATGTGTACAAACCAGGCGGATGGTTCGAGCTGTGTGGAGATTGCATACCCCCACCCCAACCTAATATTAACACAAATAGTCCTGCATGCGAAGGCGATACTCTAAAATTATTTGCTGTAAATGCAGGAGGCGCAAACTGTTCGTGGACAGGGCCAAATGGATTTACAAGCAATCTTGAAAACCCTATTATATTTCCGGTTGGCTTTCAACACGAAGGTACTTATACATTAGTAACTAGCAACGATTGCGGTGCATCACAAGCAGTAAATACTGAAGTTACAATCGCAGAACTACCCGAAGCAGCAGGAACTATTTCAGGAAGTACTGATATATGTCAAGGAACAACAGGAATTAATTATAGTATCTCTCCTGTAAATAATGCGACCGGCTATCAATGGAATTTACCTCAAGACGCTACAATAGTAGCAGGGGAATTTACTTATAGCATAAGTGTAAACTTCTCCAATACAGCTCAATCAGGAAACATTAGTGTCGCTCCTATCAACGATTGCGGACAAGGAACAGCATCCGAATTTTTCGTAAATATTTTACCCTTACCCGACCAAGCAAATGCAGGTCCCGATCAAACTGGAATATCAGGCTCTAACACAAGCCTTGAAGCAAACAATCCAACAAATGGCACAGGTGAATGGAGCATTATAAGCGGTACAGGTGGAAACTTTAGCAACAGTTCACAATACAATACCCAATTTACAGGACAATCAGGCGAAACCTATCAACTAAGATGGACTATAAGTAATTCCTGTGGAGAATCTTATGATGATGTAATTATTAGCTTTTCTAATGCATGGGCGTGTGGGCAACCATTTCTTGATACTAGAGACGGGCAAACATACAATACGGTTCAAATTGGAGACCAATGTTGGTTTTCCGAAAACCTCAATTACGGAACTTATACACAAGGAAATGTTCATGCTACTGATAACGGTGTAGTAGAAAAATATTGTTACAATAACAATACCGACAATTGTGATATTTTTGGAGGATTATATACTTGGCGTGAAATGATGGACCTACCTAACTCTTGCGAAACTACTTCGTGTGCAGCTCAAATTTCAAGTAATCATCAAGGAATATGTCCACCCGGTTGGCATGTACCTACCGATGAAGAATACAAAACTTTAGAAATGGAATTAGGAATGACTCAAACCGAAGCTGACATGCTTAATACTTGGCGTGGATCTCCTGTAGGTACCGATATGCTAGCAGGAGGCTCATCGGGATACGAAAGTATTTTTGGAGGAAGAATGGCAGGAGCTAACAGTTTCGCTCTTATTAATTCTTACGATTATCCTAATACTGCTTCAGAAATGGGGGCTACAAATTCTTTTCGTAGATGCTTACGTGCAGGAGATTCAAATGTTGGTAGATGGGATACATTCCCAAAATCATGGTCATTATCAGTTAGATGTCTTAAAAATAATTAGTTATGAGAAAAATTGTATTTTTTTTAATTTTAGGTCTCGCATTCAGTTTTTATGCTTGCGACGATAACAACGGAAACGGAAATGAAGATGAATCATATCTCGAAGAGTTCATTGGCGTAAACATAGAACTCGATACTATTAGCATGTTAGATACAACAAGAGTTACAGCTCATGCAACTGGCACAAATCTGGTTTACTACTGGCAAACTAGCAGTAATGCTCCATTAATACCTATCGAAGGTGTTGACAGTGTAGTTCTTTTTTATGCAGACCCTTGCCTAAATCCAGGGAAAAAATACGTTGACTGCACAATTATAGCCGACAATAGAGAAGAAACAAAGAGGGATTCGATAATATTAATAGCTAATTAATTATGAATAGTGGTAGAATTCTAATTTTAAGTTCATTATTGATTTTTATTAGTTACGGTTTATTTGCCCAGTGTTTTTCATCAACAGGCAATCCTATTGGTGGTACAGCAAATATGGGGGTAATGGAAAAAAATGTTCTAAAATTTAATACATTTTATAAACATAGTTATTCTGGAAGATACTTTTTGGAGGATGAACTTTTTGAAAACTCTTTATACCAAATGGCTGATGCCGTTTACAATTATGCCTCAATGATGCTGGCATACGGAGTAACAAACAAATTAACTTTAGAAGCAGATGGAGGATATTATATAAATAAAATAAAGAATTTTATTACGCCAAGTAGAGGCTATGGTTTTAGTAATATCGTTTTATCAGCAAAATACAATATTTATTACAATCCTGTAAATCGATTTGAGATTTCTGCAAAAGCTGGTGCTAAAATACCCCTACGTCGAAAAAAGCAAATATTGGCAGAGGGCAATTTTATGGCAGACTTACATCCAGACGTACAACCTTCTTTGGGATGCATGGGCTTTGTTACACAATTATACATTATTAAAGAATACCCCTTTAGTGCACTACGCCTTTTTGCTCTTGTAAATTACGAACACAATTTTATTACACCCGAAGGTTTCTTCCAAAAGAAACAATATAATTTTGGGAATTCTCTTAATACTTCATTTTTTGTAACTAAGCATTTACACATGCCTCCTGCACTTGCATGGCTTAGCGAAAACTGGACTGTAATACTACAAGTTCGGCATGAACATAAGTGGCAAAACCAAATGAGATCACAAATTAGCCAAGGTGATAATCCTGTATATGAAGAATGGGAAACAACAAGGAATTCGGGTAGCGATGTATTCTTTATTTCTCCGCAAATAAATTATACAATTGCTTCTAAGCTAAACATTTCTATAATGGCTGATTTCCCACTATATCAAAAGTATAAGGGGTTACAATTAGCTACTAATTATGCTTTTGCGGTAAATATCTCGTATGATTTAAACTTTAATAATCACTAAACACTTTTCGGCAAAATTTTTGTACGCAAAAGAAAAAACTTTAAATTATGAGACTACTAACAATAATCTTCTTAGCATTAAGCACAAACTTACTAATAGCTCAAAGCAACCCATCTAATAAACCGCTTATGAAATTTGACACCCTTATTTATGATTACGGCGAAATACCATACAAAGGCGATGGCAATTGTAAGTTTGTAATAACAAACGACGGTTCTACCCCATTGGTTATTAACGAAGTAACTACCAGTTGCGGCTGTGCTGCCGTTGATTGGCCCAGAAAACCAATTATGAAAAATGAGTCTGCCGATATTATAATTAAATACGATACAAGGCGCCCCGGTAATTTTAATAAATCAATAGTAATTAAATCAAATGCCGAAAATACGCCAATTACCCTTGAAATAAAGGGAACTGTTTTAGCTAAGAAGTAATTACCTAGTAAAGTTTCGCTCTAAAACCGACATGTTTCCACAATCATCTTCGGCTATAAATTTTAGCTTATAACTTCCTCCTTCGGGAAAAAACTCATCGAACCTATAACTTGCTATTTGGTTTTTTGGTTCATAACTAAACAAAACCCATTTATCGTTTATATAGCCATTGAAATTTGCAATGCCCGACAAATCATCAGTCATCTTTAGTTTAATTTCAGATATTCCTGACATATTACTACCATTACTTAGATTAATGCTTGTAAGCTTGGGAGGAGTAGTATCAGCAGCAACATAATAGGTACCTAATACCTTAGCATAAGCTGTTAAATAATCATAGTTATGTTTTGCTTTTAGGTAATGAACACGTCCTTTTCTTTCGCATGCAATGAATAATTTATCATAATACTTCTCAGCAACCTCATTAATTGCAATACTTATTTCTACTCCACTTTTTAAAGCAATATTATATGGCTCAACAGTATATTTGCCGGAAAACTTTGCCTCTCCTGACTTAAAAAATTGTAATGTTTCATTGTCGAAAAAGCTACCCGTATTTATTTCTAATCTTGCATTTTCGGTAAGTAAAAAATTATCAGTATCCCATCTTAAAAAACCATTAGTGTTTTCGTGCTCATTTTTTTCAACAAACAATTCACACTCTACAATTGAGCTATTATCATTATAATCTATTACTTCAATCTTAACATCATATTTTGTGTCGGATTTAACATTTACCCATCCTCTATTTTGAATGCTCATATAATGCTCTAAATCATTATTAGGCTCAATAAAACATCTATGTATATTTCGTGAAAAATTTAAATAATAATAATAATCGAAGAAACTATTTTTTTGCGCTTGTTTGGCAAAATCAATTTTTTCGATACAACTATGATAATAAAGCGTATCGTTTACCCACATTTTGAGCTGCTTAACACCAAATTTATTATGAGTATTATTCATTCTATCCACATATTCTAGTCCAAAACTTATTTGTTCATTATTGGCAATATTAACACTGATTATTCCAGCATTATATTTAGGTGGAGTACCAACAATTCTTTTATCAGCAACAATTCTTTTAAGCTCTGTTTCGCTTGCATATACTACAATGGATAAGATAGTAGGACTAATATTATCTTTAATTTTATAAACTGAATTTAAAGTATTTACAGGTTTTTCCGTATTTGATTCTCTAAGCTCAAAATGCAGATGCGGACCGGCAGAATGCCCTGTATTACCAGAGTATGCAAATATTTGTCCTTTTGTAATTTGCAATAAATTTTCGGGCAAAATAGTATCAACAGAAAAAGATTCAATCTGATATTGCAATCTTTCAACATAAGATGCCAAAGGCTCTTCGAACCTGCTAATATGTCCATACACCGAGGTATATCCGTTTGGATGCTTAATATAAACAGCTTTACCATATCCCCACGGAGAAATATTAATTCTTGAAACATATCCCTCTGCAATAGACATTAGAGCTTTTCCTTCGCCATAAGTACGAAAATCTAAACCGGAATGAAAATGAGCTCCACGTGGCTCGGCAAAATTTCCGGTAAGCAAAAGATCAATATTTAAAGGTTTCGCAAACTTGATAGTATCTAGTTGAGCATAAGACTGTAAGGCGCCAAATAATATTAAAATCAATATAAATATTTTAAACAAAATCCGTTGTATCATAGTTATTATTTTAGTCATGTGCAAAACTACATGCAATATTGTTTTATTTAAAGTAAAATAACATTATTTTTGTAATTATAAATTAAGATATGAATAAGGATTACGAAAACATATTAGAACGACATGAGAAAAACATTTCAATATTATTGTCAAAATATGAAACTTCGTTAAAAAATTATCGTATCTTAGAGCAAGAATTAGAATTAAAACAAAAAGAAAACACAGCTTATAAGGAAAAACTTTACGAATTAACAAAACAATACGAAAATCTTAAATTGGCAAAAGCATTAGTAACAGATGAAGAAGGAGAGGAAAAAGTAGCCAGATTAAGATTAAATAAAATAATACGGGAAATTGATAATTGCATAGCTCTTTTGAATAAATAATAGCCGGATGGAAGATAAGTCGATAATAACAATAAATATAAATTTACAAGGCAGAAACTATCCGGTAAAGATAGCACGAGGAGACGGACAGAAAGAAGAACTTATTCGAAAAGCTGCAAACAAAATAAATGAATTAGTTTTGCAGTTTAAGAAAAAAGGATATAAAGACAGAGACGACCAAGATTACTTAGCAATGGTAACATTACAGTTTGCAGTACAAGCGTTGTCATTAGGCGGAGAAAACGAATTAGCACCTGTGCTGAATAAAATAAGGAACCTCGACAGAATAATAGAAGAGGTTATCGAAGAAGAGTAAAACGTTCTTTAAATATTTTACGACATAGCCCGTATTGATTCTTTAATGCTAAGAAAACTCAACACTTTCACAATTGGAGCAAAGCTCTATCGGATGTACGGCAGGCCCCATCCCTAGCGGGATTCTTTACAGAACAGGGGAAGGCGGAAATCCGGAGGCAGCTCCACCCATGTTATTGCAGGGGTTTTACTTAACATATTGAAGAATTTAATACGGGTTTTTTAATAACTAAAAACTAAATTAAAACAATGGAAACTATAACATTAATAGTAGGAGCAATTGCTTTGTTGGTAGGTGCTGGAGGTTCTTATTTTTTGTGGGACTTTGCACTGAGCAAAAAAAAACAACGAATAATTGAAGAAGGCAAACTCGATGCAGAAGTAATTAAAAAGGATAAAATACTTCAAGCAAAAGAAAAGTTTCTTCAATTAAAATCGGAACACGAAGAAATAATAAACGAAAAAAACCAAAAAATTGCTCATGCCGAAAACAGAATTAAACAAAAAGAATCGAGTTTAAACCAAAGAATTGAAGAAACTCAAAGAACAAAAAAAGACCTGGAAAACCAGCGAGAAAATTTAACTTTACAGTTAGACCACTTACAACGTAAAACCGAAGAGCTTGATAAACTTCATAAAGAACAAGTAAAAAACTTAGAAGTTGTATCAGGACTTTCGGCAGAAGAAGCAAAAGCTCAACTCGTTGAATCGCTTGTAGGCGAAGCACATACAGAAGCAGCATCGCAAATAAACGAAATAATAGAAGAAGCAAAACTTACTGCAAATAAAAAAGCAAAAAAACTTGTAATTGAAGCAATTCAAAGAGTTGCAACCGAAACGACAATCGAAAATGCTGTTACAGTCTTTCATATCGAAAACGACGATATGAAAGGTAGAATTATTGGACGCGAAGGTAGAAATATTAGAGCCCTCGAAGCTGCAACAGGTATAGAAATTATTGTGGATGATACTCCCGAAGCTATTATTCTTTCAGGATTCGACCCCGTAAAAAGAGAAATTGCCAGACTTTCGCTTCACCAATTGGTTACCGACGGAAGAATACACCCTGCAAGAATCGAAGAGGTTGTAAATAAAACTAAAAAACAAGTTGAAGAGGAAATAATAGAAATAGGTAAACGCACTACCATAGATTTAGGTGTTCACGGACTACATCCCGAATTAGTGAGAATGGTAGGAAGGATGAAATATCGCTCATCATACGGACAAAACCTTTTGCAACATTCACGCGAAGTGGCTAATTTAAGTGCAATTATGGCTTCGGAATTAGGTCTTAATGCAAAACTCGCTAAACGTGCCGGACTTCTTCACGATATAGGTAAAATACCCGAAGAAGAAACTGAATTACCTCACGCAATTTATGGTATGCAATTAGCCGAAAAATTTAAAGAAAAACCTGAAGTTTGCAACGCAATTGGAGCTCACCACGAAGAAGTGGAAATGAATAATTTAATATCTCCAATAGTACAAGTTTGCGATGCTATATCTGGAGCAAGACCAGGAGCAAGAAGAGAAATTGTTGAATCTTATATCAAAAGACTAAAAGACTTAGAAGCACTTGCATTAAGTTATCCGGGAGTACTAAAAACTTATGCTATACAAGCAGGTAGAGAACTTAGAGTAATTGTTGGAAGCGAAAAAATGACTGACGAAGAAGCAAATAATCTAAGTATAGAAATTGCTAATAGAATTCAGGATGAAATGACATACCCGGGGCAAGTAAAAATTACAGTTATACGCGAAACAAGAGCTGTAAACTACGCTAAATAGAGTTTATGAAAAAAGCTATATTAACCAATAAAAGAGTCCTTGTAACTGGCGGCGCCGGATTTATTGGATCTAATATAATTGATAAACTCATTAAACAAGATAACGAAATCGTATGTGTAGATAATTTAGCAACCGGAAAGATTGAAAATATTTCGGAATACCTTAAACTTAACAATTTTGAGTTTGTAGAAGGAGACATCAGGAATTTTGAAACCTGCAAAAAAGCAGTAAAAAACATTGATGTTATTCTTCATCAGGCTGCTTTAGGAAGCGTACCTCGTTCAATAAACGATCCTAAAACTACTAATGATGTTAATATTGGTGGCTTTATAAATATGCTGGTAGCAGCAAAAGAACAAGGTGTAAAACGCTTTGTTTATGCTGCCAGTAGTTCTACATATGGTGATAATAAAGATTTACCCAAAATCGAAGATAATATAGGGAAACCTCTATCGCCTTATGCTATTACTAAGTATGTAAATGAATTATACGCCGAAATATTTTCAAAACTTTACGGACTAGAAACAATAGGATTAAGATATTTCAATGTTTTTGGAAGAAGACAAGATCCTTATGGTGCTTACGCCGCTGTATTTCCACTTTTTATAAAATTGCTACTTAAAGGAGAAGCTCCAATAATTAACGGAGACGGTAACCAATCAAGAGATTTTACTTATATCGACAATGTAATACAAGCTAATGAGTTAGCTGCAACAACTCAAAATCAAAAAGCACTTAATACTGTTTTTAATATCGCGTATGGCGAAAGCAACTCCTTGAATAATTTAACACAAGAACTGATTGCTCAACTAACAAAATTTAAACCGGAGGTTAGCAAAATTAAACCTTTACACGGACCCGAAAGACAAGGAGATATTAAACACTCGTTAGCTTCAATTAATAAAGCAAAAGAATTACTTGGCTATAATCCAAAATATGATGTTCATAAAGGGCTTGAACAAGCAATAGAATGGTATTACAAGAATCTAAAATAATATGCATGTATTAATTACCGGCGGAGCAGGTTTTATAGGTAGTAATTTAGTAAGATTCTTACTTAATAAGGGGCTTGAAATAACTGTAGTTGATAATTTTGACGAGTTTTATAGCCCAAAAATCAAATTTGCCAATATTCATGATTTTCTTAATTGCAAAAAATTCCACTTAATTAATATTGATATGCATAACTTACCAAATACAAGCTCTGTAAATGGTAAATTTGATATGCTTATACATTTAGCCTCTAAAGGTGGAGTGCGATTATCGATTAAACAAAAAGAAATATATCACGAAGTAAATGTAGAAGGAACCCGGCAAGTATTTAATTATGTTATTAAAAACAATATTCCAAAAGTAGTTTTTGCTTCTTCGAGCAGTATATACGGCAACTCTAAAGAATTACCCTGGCACGAAAATATTTCTCCCCTTCAACCAATAAGCCCGTATGCATTTACAAAACTCCTTTGCGAACAAATGGGAATGGAATATTCTAAAAAACATAACTTCGATTTTATTTCGCTTAGGTTTTTTAGTGTTTATGGTCCACACATGCGACCCGATTTAGCACTTTACAGCTTTAGTGAAAAAATACTAAATAATGAACCTATCCGATTATTTGGTGATGGTAGCAGTATGCGAGATTACACATATGTAGATGATATTGTTGAAGGAATATACAATGCTATACTCTACAACAAAAAGAAAACAGATATTTTTAATCTTGGATATGGTAAAGCACACAGCTTACTAGAAATGGTAAATACTCTTGAAAAACATTTAAACAAAAAAGCAATATTAGAATTTACAAACAGTATAAAAGAAGAAGCCGACAAAACATGGGCAAATACCGAAAAAGCAAAACAAACCTTAAACTTTATTGCACATACCGATTTTGATACCGGAGTGGAATTGTTCTGC
Organism: Bacteroidales bacterium; assembly: GCA_028702675.1. Classification (GTDB taxonomy): domain Bacteria; phylum Bacteroidota; class Bacteroidia; order Bacteroidales; family ML635J-15; genus JAQVOJ01. The sequence continues at coordinate 17,138 of JAQVOJ010000023.1, read as the reverse complement.
AAATGGTTTGTAAATAAATGTAAAAACTAAATAAAACATGAGAAAATTTTCAACATCAGAATTTTCTAAGAATGTAATAACATTGCTTTCAGGTACCACAATAGCCCAAGCAGTACCTATACTTATTTCACCAATCCTCACACGTTTATACACACCCGAAGAATTTGGGTTACTAGCACTTTTTACTTCACTTTCTTTTATTCTAGGTGCAATTGCAAATGGATGTTATGAATTTGCAGTAATTCTTCCGAAGAAAGATAGTGATGCAATTAATATAGCAGTTTTAGGAGCATTAATTGCATTCGTGTTCAGCATATTACTTCTAGTAACAGTAATAGTATTCAACAAACCAATAAGTACTATACTCGGCAACGTAGAATTTTCTTTATGGCTATATCTTGTTCCAGTTAGTGTATTGGCTATTTCGTGGTTTAATATTTTTAGTTATTACAACGTAAGAATAAAACAATATAGAAACATTGCTAAAGCAAATATTATTAAAGCTATGGTTTTAGCTATAATTCAAGTATCATTGGGATTTGCTAAGGTAGGTACAGCTGGTTTAATATCAGGACAACTCGCGTCTTTCTTTTCTGGGAATTATAAACTTTCAACTAAAATATTGAAAAAAAGTAAATTATTCTCTTATAAAAGGATGAAACTAATGGGTAAAAGATATATTGATTTCCCAAAGTTTATGCTATGGTCAACCCTTGCAAATACCCTAAGTATTCATGTTTCAAACATTTTTATTAATATAATTTATTCAAGCAAAACTTTAGGTTTTTTTTCTTTAGCAAATAGGACACTCGGAATGCCATCATCCCTTCTAGGAAGTTCAATTGGACAAGTTTTCTTTCAACAAGCTAGTATAGAATATCAAAAATATAATAATACAAAAAAAATATTTGTAAGTACACTTAAAAAACTTATTATTATCGGAATTCCAATATTTACATTAATCTTCTTTTTTATTGAAGATGCTATTGCATTGATATTTGGAGAAATATGGCGAATTACTGGATTATACTGTAAAATCCTTACACCAATGTTTTTCATAAGATTTGTAAGTGGCTCATTAAGTTCAATATTAAATATCTTTGAGAAGCAGAAAATTGCGTTACTAATAAATCTAACTTTATTATTTAGTATTATAGTAATTCTTTTTACTGCTAATTTTCTTAATTTAGGCTTTGAAAAAATATTGTTTTATTGGAGTATTACATTAAGTATTGAGTATTCTCTTTTTATACTAATTTATTATCGTTTATCTAATGGTAAAAAAGTTTATTAAATGGCTACTATTGAGGTTTAGATTTATTCCTTTTATTAAATACTATGTGTTTGAATGGGAACTTGCAGGTAAAGCATTTAATTTATTAATTATAAATTTCTTCTTTCAGCGAATATTACGGATTAACTGTAAAGTTAGTTTCTCAATTCACTTTACATCAAAAATTTCTTATCCATCAAGAATAGAGCTTATTAAGGATAAAACTACAATGAATAGCTTTGTTCTTAGTGGAAATTGTTATTTTCAAGCTCATAGTGGTATAAAAATTGGCAAAAACTTTTTATTTGCACCAGGGATTAAAATTATTAGTAGTAATCATGATTTTAAAAATAGAGATTTGCCAAGTAAAACATCTCCTGTCATTATAGGAGATAATGTTTGGATGGGTACCTCTGCAATTATTTTACCTGGAGTAGAGATTGGGAACAATTGTATTATAGGGGCAGGTTCTGTTGTTACTAAAAGCTTCAAAGAAGATAACCTTTTAATTGCTGGTAATCCTGCAAAAATAATAAAACTACTAAAGAATTAAAAACTACGAACTCAATGAATAATGCATTCTGTATTACATCTAAAAGTTTAGATACCTTTCTATTCGTAATATTAATACTAGGATTTATTGCAACTCACTCATTATTATCATACTCACTAATATTTATTGCTTATTTTGCTCTTACACTAAGAATACTTTTAATCAAGAATAAATTATTTGTAGAAAAATCATACTTATTCTTATTTATTCTTTTCTTATTAAATATTATTATTCAGGTACTATTTAACATATCTTTAAGATCTATAATATATTCATTATTAATTATTATTGGGTTTATACTATATAGCAGTATAGCTAGCTTTAATCTCAAACATAACTCAATTACCAAATTTGCATTGTTTTTATTATTTATTCTTTTATTGCACCCCTCAATTTTAGATAGCAGCTTACAATACAAGTCATTTTTATTAAATGCTAATTCATTAGCGAGCGTTTATTTGTTGTTATTTTTTATCATCGAGTTGTTCGGAACAAAACCTCAGAAATTACTAAATTATTTTATTTTTTTACCCATCTATCTAATAAGTATCGAGAGTAGAAGTTTATTACTCGCAATTATTTTGTATCTATTTTTTAAAAACCTTAATTTCTTCAAGTTACGTAATCTGTCATTTAACATTGTAATAATCTTCTTAATTATATTGATGTTGTTTTTTGTTTATCCAAATAATTTATTTATTAGTAAGATAATGTACTCATTAGACTTATCAAATATAAAGATTTTTGGATCAGACTTATTTTATGGTGCAGGTAGAGAAGAATTGTGGAAAATAGTAATTGAGACAAATCCTTCTCCAATTTATGGGATAGGATTTGGAAACTCAAATGATTACATTAATAATTTTATTCATAAAGATTTATCTCCACATAACACATTTCTGAAACTATACTTAGAAGGAGGTTTGTTGTTTTTATCTACATATATATTATTAGTTTTCTTTTTATTTAGAAATGCAAAAACAAATATTACAAAATCTTTTATTTTAGCAATTCAAATTAGAATGTTTTTTGAGAGTGCATTTCCTTTTGGAGTAAGTCTCTCATCTGCATTAATTATATTACCATATTTCATTGAAAAAGCATATCTATTGAAATATTCCATAAAAAATTATGAGAAGAATTATATTTCACATACCTGTTAACTTAGACAAAAATATAGCATCAGGGAGCCAAATTCGTCCACAATTGCTTTTAAAAGCATTTAAAGATGAAGGTTTTATTGTAGATACCATAGCTGGGTATGGTAAACAACGAAAACACCTAATTCGAAACATTAAAAAATCTATTAAATCCGGAGTTAAATATGATTTTTTATACTCAGAATCATCAACAATGCCAACGGCATTAACAGAACCTAATCATATTCCAAAATACTTAAATCTTGATTTTAATTTTTTTAAATACTGCAAAAAACAACAAATACCTATAGGACTGTTTTATAGAGACATATATTGGAAATTCCCCGAGTATCAACCAAATTCTTTGTTAAAACGTCTAATCCTAAATTTTTTTTATAAATATGATATCTACAACTATAAAAAAACTATAAATTATTTATATTTACCTTCAATGAAAATGCTGGATTATCTTCCAAACATAAAAACAGATGGTTTTAATATTAAGGCATTACCACCTGGTGTTACTACAAAATTTGTTCCCAATAATAAAGACAGCATAAATAAAGAACTTAATATATTTTATGTTGGAGGCATTGGTAAAGTTTATAAATTTCCTGTACTGCTAAAAGTAATTTCAGAAATGAAAAATATAAATCTTACTGTCTGTTTAAGAGAATTAGAATGGATTAATGAGAAAGATGCTTATGATATATATATCAATCAGAATATCAATATAATTCATAAGAGTGGAAAGGATTTGTTGCCATATTTTTCTAACGCTGATATCTTAAGTCTTTTTTTAGAACCAAATGAATACAGAAAATTTGCAATGCCATTTAAACTTTTTGAGTATATTGAAAAGGGGAAACCAATACTAGCAACATCAAATACAGCAGTAGGAGAATTTGTAAAAGAAAATGATATCGGATGGGTTATTGATTACAACTATAGTAAATTAAAAGAATTATTAGAGCATATTAATAATAACAAACAGGAAATTAACATTAAAAAGCAAAACATTCAAAAATGTGCAGAAATAAACTCATGGCAGAATAGAGTAAAACAAATAAGTAAGGATTTATCAATATGAAAATTATAATACTTGGAGATTCGAATAGTAGCCACATAATTAAATGGGTTAAATCACTTGCTAGTAAAGGTTTGGAAATATTGATTATTAGCTTGTCTAGTATATACAACGAGCAAGCCTATGAAAGTGAAAAGATTAAAATTATAGGGCTAAATTACAGTAAGTCAACTATAAATAATAATCAATCATTAAAAAAACTTTCTTATTTATTTTCAATATTTAGAATTAAAAAAATAATTAAACAATATAAACCAGATATAATTCATGCACATTATGCTAGTAGTTACGGGACATTAGCTACATTAACAGGATTTCATCCTTTTATATTATCTGTTTGGGGGTCTGATGTATTCGATTTCCCCAAGAGATCTCTTTTAAATAAAATTATTTTTAAACATATCTTAAATAAAGCTGATAAAATACTATCTACTTCAGTAATAATGTCTCAAGAAATTATAAAATACACAAATAAAACAGTTATTGTTACTCCCTTTGGAATTAATACTCATCTATTTTCTCCAAATAGCATAAAAACAATATATAAAGACTCAGATATTGTAATAGGAACAATTAAAAGTTTAGAAGAAGTATATGGCATTGATACTTTAATAAAAACATTCAAAATCTTAGTTAAGAAACATCCCCAACTACCTCTGAAACTGTTAATTGTTGGTGATGGAACTAAGAAACAAGAATATGAAACATTAGTAAAAGAGTTAGATATTTCAACACTTGTTACTTTTATCGGTAGAATCAATTACGATGATATTGTCAATTATCATAATCAAATAGATATCCCTGTATTTTTATCTAATAGCGAAAGCTTTGGCGTTGCTGCACTTGAAGCCAGTTCATGCGGCAAGCCGGTTATTGCTAGTAAGGTTGGAGGCTTTACGGAGATTATAAAAGATAATGAAACCGGTATTCTTGTTCCTCCAAACAATCCCTCAAAAGCTGCCGATGCAATTGAAAAACTTATTTATAACAAAGAATTATTGCATTCAATGGGTAAAGCCGGAAGAGAAAGAGTACAAAAACTATATGAATGGAACGATAACCTCGAACAAATGATAAATATTTATAGTAAACTTGTATAAATGAAAATAGTAACAATAATAGGAGCACGACCTCAATTCATTAAGGCAGCAACTGTAAGCCGAGTAATAAGAGATACTAAAAATATTGAGGAAATTATAGTACACACTGGTCAGCATTTTGACATTAATATGTCTGATATTTTTTTTAATGAAATGGAAATACCAAAACCTAACTATAATTTAAATATAAATGGCTTAGGGCATGGTGCCATGACAGGCCAAATGTTAGAAAAAATTGAAGAAGTTTTAAAAAGTGAAACTCCCGATTATGTTTTGGTTTATGGAGATACAAATTCTACTTTAGCAGGTGCTCTTGCTGCAAAAAAAATGCACATAAAACTTGCACATGTCGAGGCTGGTTTACGATCTTTTAACATGAAAATGCCCGAAGAAATAAATCGGATACTAAGCGATCGAATTTCCGATATTTTATTTTGTCCTACAGAGCAAGCCATTAAAAATTTAACAGAAGAAGGCTTCAAGAATTTTAATATCGAAATAATTAACAGTGGAGACGTTATGCTTGATGCTGCTCTATTTTACAATCAAAAAGCTAAACCACCATCTTTTAAGTTACCCTCACAATTCATTTTAACAACAATACACAGAGCTGAAAACACAGATAATATCGAAAAATTAAAATCAATTGTTTTTGCTTTAAATAATTTAAGCGAAGACTGTAATATAGTGCTGCCTCTTCATCCAAGAACACAAAAAATAATTTCTGAAAATAATTTATCTTTTAACAAAAACCGAATCTTGCTAACCGCCCCTGTAGGTTATTTCGAAATTCTGTATCTTCTGCAAAATTGTAAATTAGTTATGACTGATAGTGGTGGCATGCAAAAAGAAGCATACTTCTTTAAAAAGCCATGTATAACTTTGCGTGATGAAACAGAATGGGTCGAATTAGTTAACTTAGGAGCAAATATAATTGCAGGAAGCAATCATGAAAACATTTTGAATAGTTATAAAATGATTTTAAAGCAAAACATTAATTTTGAAGCGAAGATTTACGGATGCGGAAATGCAGCAGAACAGATTGTTGATTCATTGATAAAATAGCAATTATGAATATACTGCTAATAAATCATTATGCCGGTAGCCCCAAAATGGGAATGGAGTTCAGACCATATTATATGGCAAGGGAATGGCAAAAAAAGAGTAATAATGTATTAATTGTAACTTCATCATTTTCGCACACAAGGAAAATACAATTTGAAACTGAAAAAATATTTACTTATACCGAAATAGACGGAATAAAATATTTCGTTATTAAAACACCTAAATATTCGGGAAACGGTTTTGGGCGAATAAGAAACATGGCATCTTTTATTAAAGCATGTTTAAATAAATCAAAATATATAGCTGAAACATTTAAACCGGATATAGTAATATCATCTTCGACATACCCTCTTGACAATTATCCTGCACGCAAAATATGTAAACTCTCAGGAGCAAAAATGATTTACGAAGTCCATGATTTATGGCCATTATCGCCCCAAGAATTAGGCGGATATTCAAAATACCATCCATTTATTATGATGATGCAAGCTGCTGAGAATTTTGCATACAAACACTGCAATGCCGTAGTATCTTTGTTGCCTAAGGCAAAAGAGCATATGATTGAACATGGATTACATCCAGATAAGTTTCATTATGTTCCAAATGGTGTTGTTATTGATGATTGGAAAACAGCGAATGATATACCAAAAGAATTTCGTGCTCTTTTCCAACAACAAAAAAGCAAAGAGCATAAAATAATTGGTTATACTGGTAGTCATGGACCAGCCAATTCATTAAATACATTATTGGAAGCGATGTTTGAATTAAAAGAGGAACCCTTTTCTCTGTTTTTAATTGGAGATGGTCCTGAAAAACCAAAATTAATTAAAACAGCTGTTAAGTTAAAATTACAAAATGTGTTTTTTTTGCACCAAGTAAATAAAGATTTAATTCCCCCAATTTTAGATCAATTTGACATTTTATATATAGGTCTTCAAAATCAACCTTTATTCCGTTTTGGCATTAGTCCAAATAAACTACTCGACTACATGATGGCAGGAAAACCCATCATTCAAGCAATTAATGCAGGAAACGACATGGTTACTGAAGCTAATTGCGGAGTAAGTATAGAACCTGAAAATGTAAATAAACTTACAGAAGCTATTATAAAAATGACAAAACTTTCTGATGACGAACTTAATAAAATGGGTAAAAATGGAAATGAATATGTTTTAAGAAATAATTCTTACAATATTCTATCTCAAAAATTTCTAAAATTAATGGAAAAGCTAATTACTGAAAAAGCCAATTAATCGATTACTTTTCTGTTTTCTATCAGGTAATTCAATTCTAAAAACAAAGAAACCAATAATCCAAGGATCAAAGCTGCAATACCATAAATAGCAATAAGCTTTATCTGCGAGTTAGTTTTGGTTGCAATAAGACTTTGATTGATAACAGAAAAGGGCTTTAATCTATTATACTCTTTTTTTAGTGAATACATTTTTTCGTAAAGCATTACAATTTCATTAAACGACTGCCCTTTTGCTTCAAGTACTCCAAAATCCCCCTCCTGCAGAGCTTTTAACTCTAATTCCTGAATTTGATTTAAGTTGGCGATTTTTTCTTCTAACACATTTATTTGCTCCTGCAATTCAACTTTATTATTATTAATCTCCTGCTTAACAAAGGTTAAATTATTATAAAAATAAACTAATCCGTTCTTAATACTATCAACACTTTCGGGATTTGAGTAAGTTACATCTATTAAAACAACTCCTGAAATACTTGTGTCTTGTTCAAACTTACAAATCTCTGATGCAATTTTAGTACTTATACCCATAATTGATGCAACCGAATCAATATTATTAGTTTCAATATAAAATTCTAACGGTTGTGATAAAGCCGAGACAATACTACTATTGAACATAGGGGTGCTAACCACAAACTGTGTAGAATACTTGTTACCGGAAAAATAATAATCAGCAATAGCAGCTCCAACTCCAATAATAAAAAATATTGCTATTAATACTATTCTTCTCCTTAAAAACAAAATGCACTTAATAGATAAGTTCACTAAATCTATTTGTTGTTCTTTTGATTCTATCATATCTCCTTTTCAATTAAATAATGATTTCTGTCTGCTGCACTTCGAGAAATTAGCTCACCTAAAAATCCTGTAAGAAACAGCATAGTTCCCATAACAATACATACCAATGACAAATAAAAATAAGGACTTGCCGTAACTCTCTCAATTAGCACTCCGTTGTGCATTGCAACAAGCTTATGAATTCCAAGATATGCTGCCGAAACAAATCCTAAAATAAATAATATACTACCCAAAACGCCAAAAATATGCATTGGCTTTTTACCAAACCGAGTTATAAACAAAACGGTTAACAAATCAAGATATCCATTAACAAAACGTTCGAAACCAAATTTGCTTTTACCGAATTTTCGTGCCTGATGCGAAACAACTTTTTCCCCAATTCGTTTAAAACCTGCTTGCTTAGCTAGAACAGGAATGTAGCGATGCATTTCTCCAAAAATCTCAATACTTTTTACTACCGAAGCCCTGTAAGCCTTTAACCCACAATTAAAATCGTGTAGCCTAATTCCTGATGTTATTCGTGTAATGCGATTAAAGAATTTGCTGGGCAATCGTTTGGACAACGGATCATGGCGTTTTTTCTTCCATCCTGAAACCAAATCAAATTTATCTTCAATAATCATGCGATACAATTCCGGAATTTCTTCAGGGCTGTCCTGCAAATCAGCGTCCATAGTAATTATAACATTACCTTTAGCTATCTGAAATGCTGTATGCAAAGCAGGTGATTTTCCATAATTACGCCGAAATTTTACAGCTCTAAGTTGAGGGTATTTAACCGACAAACTCTCAATTACTTTCCATGAATCATCATTACTACCATCGTCAACCATAATGATTTCAAAGCTATGATTATGTTTTGTCATTACCTGCGATATCCATTCTACAAGTTCAGGTAAAGATTCTTCTTCGTTGTAAAGAGGTATTACTATTGAAATATCCATTAAACGTCTGTATCTGTGTTAATCATATTCTCATTCTGAAATATATCAGGATTCTTTTTTGTCATTGCTGCAGCAATTAAACTATATATCAAGCCCATTACAAAATATCCGAGTAAACCTAATGCAACTGTTTTTTCAGCAGATGGTGTTGGTCGGTCAAGTATAGTATCAGTAATTTTATCAATTTCTTTTTCTGATAATCCTTTTTCGTATAAGCTTTGAGAGGTTCGCTCGGCTATTACAATTTTTGATGTTTCCTGATAATCCGGAGCTATCAATTTATGAAAAGAATAATCATAAATACTACTTAATATAGACATGCAAATAATCATCAGAAATGCATTAAGAAGTGCTTTTGAATACTTGATAACCCCATCATAAAACTTATCTCTTAACTTCCTTCCAAAAACAACCAATAGTGCGATATTAATTATTAACACTGCAAGAAATATTAATGTCCCCGACCACATACTAATAAAAGCAAGATCGAAAACATAGGTAATTACACTAATGGCAATATTTACTAAACCAATGTAAACGCCATAAACTAATATTTGCTTTGTTTTTTCGTTCATAATTATTGTCGTTTGGAAACAAAGATATTCATATTTTTTTAGAAAATCTGCATTAACATTTGACAAGTTTATTTTTTAGTATTACTTTTGTGCGGGGTAAGTCTTGTACGACCAGCTCCTGCTGAACTCCCCCAGGACCGGAAGGTAGCAAGGGTAGGCAGTTGTAGCGGTGCGATGCAAGTAGCTTGCCCCTTTTTTTAAAAAAATTTTTAAAAAAAAATAATTAACTAATTTTGCTTCCAATAATTTTATTAATCCAAGATGACATGAAAAAATTATTTCTTGTTTTGTCGTTTGCCCTATTTTGCTCTGCATACTCTTATTCCCAGTGCTTACATGTAGTTTTTGAAGATAAATTATTTAACTCAAAAAACAATATTTGTCAACAACATCTGCTGTTATTATCCGAAAATATAGTTCTTAATTTTACCATGTGCGAAAAACATATATATGTTGATTTAGCTGAAAAAACATATAATGTTATTGACAGCATTAAACCTAATAATAATGCAAAACTAGTAAACACCAAAAACAAAAGTTTTATTGATATAAACTTAAACACTTATAAAAAAGATACAGGATATACCGACTTTTATTTTTTAACGAAATGCTGGAATTCGCAAAGTAAGGAAGTAAAAAGCCATACAGGAAAGGAATATGAAGAGTTTGTAAAAAATACCGGATTAATAAATGATTCTAATAATTATGAGATAGATATAGAATATTTAAAAGAAGAAAAACAAATTGGAAACTATCTTTGTAGAAAGGCTAACTTAAACTATTACGGCAAAGAATACACATTATGGTACACCGAAGAAATTGATTATAACAAAGCATTTGTAAACTTTCTGTACAAAGTACCCGGCACGGTTGTTCAAATTGGGAATAAGGATGATATTGTTTTTAAGCTTATTAGTGTAAGAGAATTTGACATTACTAAAACTAACTTAAGTTATCAGGTTTTGTTTAAGATTCAGTGCGGATTAGAAAAATAATCTGTAAAAATACTACTACCCTAATTATCAAACAATTTTTACGATACTACTTAAGCCTTAATAAGTAGCAAAAATTATTTTCATAAGTTTTCAATTTTCAATAATATATATTTATTTTTAAGTGATTTATTATCTTTACCCACCGAAATATTATTCTATGCAAGAAAAGATATTAATTTTAGATTTTGGTTCCCAGTACACTCAGCTAATAGCAAGAAGAGTAAGGGAATTAAATGTATATTGCGAAATTTATCCTTACAATAATTTTCCCAATCTCGACAATTTTGTAAAAGGCGTTATATTGAGTGGCAGTCCTTTTTCGGTACGCGACAAATTAGCTCCAATTCCAAATATAGAATCTATAAAACATAATGTTCCGCTCTTAGGAATTTGCTACGGGGCACAATATCTCGCTCATTTTTTTGGTGGCAACGTAGCACCTAGTGGTTCACGAGAATATGGTCGGGCAAACCTTAATTATATTGATAAAAAATCTGAATTATTTAAGGATATAAATACAGGCTCACAAGTCTGGATGTCGCATGGAGACACTATAACTAAGATTCCGGAGAACTATGACATTATTGCCTCAACACAAGATGTAAAAATAGCAGCATACAAAATTGAGCAAGAACAAACTTACGGAATACAATTTCATCCAGAAGTTTATCATTCAAGTGATGGCTCTCAGTTATTAAAGAACTTTTTAGTTGATATTTGCAAATGCGAACAAAACTGGACACCGGATTCTTTTGTAAATATCACAATAAACGATCTTAAACAAAAACTCGATAACGACAAGGTAGTACTTGGGCTTTCGGGCGGAGTTGATTCTTCGGTAGCTGCAATACTATTGCATAAAGCAATTGGCAAAAACCTAACATGTATATTTGTTGACAACGGATTATTGAGGAAAAACGAATTTGAAACAGTTTTAGATTCATATAAGGGTATTGGATTAAATGTAATTGGAGTTGATGCAAAAGAAAGGTTTTATAAAGCCCTTGCAGGAGTTTCAGAACCAGAAAAAAAGCGAAAAATTATTGGTCGTGAATTTATTGAAGTTTTTGACGATGAAGCTCAAAAAATCCAAAACGTAAAATGGTTGGCACAAGGCACAATTTATCCTGATGTAATCGAATCTGTTTCGGTAAACGGACCATCTGCCACAATAAAATCGCATCACAACGTAGGTGGTCTTCCTGAAAGAATGAAATTGAAAATAGTAGAACCTCTAAAGCTTTTATTTAAAGACGAAGTAAGACTTGTTGGTAAAGCAATTAAGGTACCTGATAATATTTTGCAACGACATCCCTTTCCCGGTCCCGGACTTGCAATAAGAATACTAAGTGATATTACTCCTGAAAAAGTAAGAATACTACAGGACGTTGACTCAATATTTATTGAAGGATTAAAAAACTGGAAACTATACCATTCTGTATGGCAAGCCGGAGTAATGCTACTTCCCGTTCAATCGGTAGGAGTTATGGGTGACGAAAGAACTTACGAAAATGTTGTAGCTCTTCGTGCCGTTCAAAGCACAGACGGAATGACAGCAGATTGGGTACACCTACCCTACGATTTTTTAGCAAAAATGTCAAACGAAATTATTAATAAAGTAAAAGGTGTAAATCGAGTAGTGTATGATATCAGCAGTAAACCTCCTGCAACTATAGAATGGGAATAAAAAATAAACTCTTTAAAGAATACGCATCATTGCCTTCAGAACAACGAAAAACTTTCAGGTTACATTCGTGGTACTCAATGGCAGAAGGAACATTGTTTGGAACTTTTGTTCTTAATGAATTTGTTTTTATAAAAAGTCTTAAAGGTAACGATTATCTTATGGGGCTACTCTTTACCTTTAGTATGGCTGTATTTACTCTGTTACTATTCGGAAACGAAATACTTCGCCGGAACCAAAACAAAAAAAAGCTTCTTAGGCGAACTGCTCTAATTACTCGACTACCTCTACTTATTTTTTTAGTGTTCCCTACACATTTATCAAGCTATATCGAAAACCCAATTTGGTATTTCTTGTTTTTGCTTATCATTCTTATTTATTACATGAGTACTCCTGTTACTTTACCGACAGTAAACTTACTTCTACGTTCATCTTACGGAAATAAACATTTCGGAGTTTTATATGGATATGCTAATACTATAAATAAAACTTTTGCTTTATTAGCAACTTTCTGTTTTGGTATTTTACTCGACCATAATTACTTTATTTTCAAATGGATATATCCCATAATCGGACTTATTGGTATTGCCGGAATTTGGTCACTTTCTAACATATCATATACACCACAACTCATAAATAGCATAAACAAAGGATTGTTCGTTTCTGTCGGAAATTCTATCAAAACCATGTGTAAAATCTTAAAAAGAAATCGACCATTTTTAAACTTCGAGATAAGTTTTTTCTTGTACGGTATAGCATTTATGATAACTGTAACCGTAATTACATTTTTTATGGAAAAGCATTTGCATTTAAATTATACTTCAATTTCGGCTTATAAAAATCTTGGAGCATTTGTTACTATTTTATGCATGCCATTTTTCGGAAGATTTATGGGCAATACCGATCCTCGCAGATATAGTCGAATTGCGTATATGCTTATGGCTGCTTATATTGCGTTTGTTATGATTACCGAATATTTACCATATCATTTTCAGATAGGAGAATACAAAATATATTACACTCTTGTAATTGCATTTATTATTCAAGGAATTTTTACTGCCGGAATGGCAATTTTATGGTATATAGGCTCTGCATTTTTTTGCCGTAACGATAGCTTAAGTGGCGACTATCAATCGGTACACTTATCATTTGTTGGAGTTAGAGCCTTATTTGCACCCCTAATTGGCGTATATTTCTATCAAAATTTTGGATACAGTTTTACTTTTGCAATTGGAATATTTTTCTTAATACTGGCAATTGCATTAATGTATTATTCACAATGGAAACGCCCAAATCCTTACGGCAACGATAAAGAATAAGTTGTATTAGAATCCTGTTGTTTAAAAGATATTGAAAACTCTATTTAACCCGCATTATTCATCGCATTATTCTTGGCTGGCTCGTAACAAGTTGTTAGTCTGTGGATTGGCACGGTGCTTATGGTTTTATTATTAGCCAAATTTTGAGAAAGCTTACAATTATCTTTGTGCATCTGCTTCGTTGCAAAACTCTTGAAATATAAGGATATATCTGCAAGTTTCGACGCCTACCAGCTACACAAAGCTAATCGTATGAATAATGCGGGTTAAATTATTCAGATGTAAAAAGTAAACATTGTTGTCCGATAAAAACCTTCATTATTGCACGGGTCTGCCTTTGTATGAAACGATGACGATTTGGGTTCCTAAATAGCAGCAAAAGACATCTCATCCTTAAATAGTTTCACAAACCCACTACGCTGCAACAGTTCGAGGCACAACGACTGAATTACGCTAAAATTCACTCAAAATATTTTCTTAATTTCGGCACATTATTTGGGATGAATTTGCACCTATATTTTATTAATTTATCAAAATACTAAAGTTTATGAGATCAATTTCAATTTTCGCTATTATCATTACAGTTTTTTTAACATCGTGCAATCAAAAACAATTAGAGATTAAAACTAATTATTCGGAACTACCGGAAACCGAAGAACAGAAATTCGAAGAAGTGTTAAAGCTTAAAGAAAAGAGTTTTACAACAAACTCGTTTGATGTAATGAAAGAATATGCTAAAAAATATCTTTTAGCTTCTAGTAATCCGGTTAGTAGTGGAATTGTGTCAAATTATTTTTGGTATGTATATAATGCATTGCCCGAATTTGTTAATGAAAACGAAAGGCACCAAGGGTATTATGCAGGTGAAAATGACCAAGCCGAAGAAGAAAGACTAATTGCTTATTCAATTTATAAAATAGACCGCAGTCCCGAAAATCTTACTAAAATGTTTGAAATGATTAAGCCTGAGCTTAAAGACATTGTTTCTGAAAATCTTTACCATAGTTTAAAGATTAATCAGGAGCTTGAAAAAAGAATCAGGTCTTACGATATTCTTGTAGAAATTGATAATTACCATGAATTACTAACAAAAGCTTATATGCATGCAGATACTGCAACAGGAGTTTTATATGACTATGGAGATACCTTAGTTTTTGAGACATTTAATAATGCGTATGGCTTAGATGTACACAATTTAACTGAAATAATATGCCAGTATCTTGAAATTGATAGATACGATCCACTTTATGGAAACAATTCTTTATCGTTCTGGATGCGTAGAAATCACGAGGGTAATATGGAAACAGTTTATAATATTTTAAATGAAATTGATTCGATTTATAATAACAAATAAAAATAAGTTTATGAAAAAAACAGGATTATTAGTATTGAGTTTAAGCTTTTTGTTCTTATTGTTTGCATGCAACAATACTGAAAAGAAAAACGATACAGAAAAGCTTGACAACGAAGAAAAGAAATCAGAAATTAACAAGACCGGAGAAACTAACGAAGATTTTGAGGAGTTTTACAAAAAGTTTGTGTCCGACGAGAATTTTCAGATAGAAAGAGTAAAGTTTCCTGTTATAGGTTCCAATATAATAGATTACGAAGAGTCAGAAGAATGGACAACTGAAAACTGGAGAATGTTATCGGATGTAAGCAATGTTGACCAAAACGAGTTTACGGTTGAAATTTTAGAGGATGATAACAGAATTGAGCATAAGATTTATCTCCCAAATAGCGGTTTTGGAATTACCTATACTTTCGAGCTTATTGAAGGTAAATGGTACCTTACCGAAAGAACAGATATGAGTTTGTAAATCGTAAAATTTTAATTGAAATGAAAAACATTTTATTTATATCAATGGCGATAGCTATGGGTTTAGTCATTTTTTCGTGTAATAATACATCAGAACAAAATAAAGACGAGCCAAAAAGTGAAACTAATAAACAAGCTGAACAATCTGAAGCAAATGATACAGAGAAGTCTGTAAACGAGGTACAAGAAGTACCCGAAAAAACGATAGAGGAAACCAAAACCCAAAACAAAGTAAAAAGCTTTACCGGCATGTTTGATATCTTAGCTCCGGCAACAGATGGAACATGGTTTTTATTTTCTGACAAAGATGGTAACGAATACAAGTTTTACGATAATGGCGATTGCCAAAAAGCACGTGATTTATTCTTTAGCGTACAGCCTATGGACAACGATCATCAATACCAAAGTACAGAGTTTTTTGTAGAGTATAAAACCGAAGAGATAGAATTTTACAACAAAGCAGATGGTGGTACTATAATGCGAGAAGTTGACGTAATTACAAATATTGAAGAAAAATAAATCTATTGTTGTATTTATATAATTCAAATTAAATATTTAATAATTTATTTCTGGAATAATGTATTGTTATTCATAGTGCTTAGTTGCATTGATTTAGACCAAAGTATAACTTAATTTAAAAAGTTTATTGTTGCTTTTCTTAAAAACCTGCATTGTCTATTTTTGCAAAAATAAAAAACGACTTAACTATTAATTAAAAATTAAAATGATGAAAATGATGAAAAAATTTGAAAGACTATTTGTTTTAGTATTACTTGTATCTGTAACTATTTTTAGTTCATGTAAAAAAGACCCTATTGATTTAGAAAACTCTTACATGGATATTATATATGGTTCTGACGAAGGTTTATGGGTTGGAGATAATGATTTAAGATATGTTGCAAATTTAGCTCCTGAAACTCTTTCGGGAGAAACGGTAACTATCAATTATTCTTCGCAAGCCGATCCCGATGGTATAACAATTGAGTCGGGTTATTACAACACAACACTAGATTGGGGTCGCGATGTTTATAATATTCAAAAAATAGACCGTAGTTTTGAAACTGCTGCCTTTACAGATGAAGAAAAAGGATTTCTTAAAGTAAATCCTGCAGGAGACGAAATTACTATTACTATTGGCGACAACAAGTTCGTAGAAACTGTAGAATTTGAAGGGAAACATGAACAACTTGTTGTAGCAAATTTTTCGATATCCGGTGAAGATTGCTGGATTGGAGATGTAAAGTATTATAACGAAGAAGGAGTGAAACCGGAAATTAAAATTTATTCCGAATCTCATCCAACTCCCATTACCGTTAATCCCGATCCGGATTTAGGCGATGATGGATACAGACCTGCCGATCCTGAGCTATCTGAACCTTTTGGGCATACTATTTATTCTGTAGTTTTAACTTACGGCAGTAATAGCTCCGGCTGGGCTAATGAAGTTTTTGTTAATAGCGAATCAGATACTTTTTATGTAGAATTAGGCGGTCAAACATTCTCAATGACATACGACGGTGAACGTATGTATAAAA
>JAQVOJ010000103.1 GCA_028702675.1 Bacteroidales bacterium | reverse complement strand
CCGTTTGTAATTGCTACAACCACTTCGCGTCCCATTATTGTACGTTTTAGGTGAGCATCTCCGTTATCTTCGTATGTATTGTGGCGGTAGCGGGAGTGAGGCTTTTCAGGTGCCAACTCTTCAAGCCAGTCTTCAAAATCCTGATGCAATCCGGGTTCATCATCGTTAATAAATACACTGGAGGTGATATGCATTGCATTTACAAGGCACAGCCCTTCTTTAATGCCGCTTTTTTGTAAACAATCATTTACTGCGGGAGTAATATTAATTAATTCTCGGCGGTTTGGAATGTCGAACCAGAGTTCTTCTCTATACGATTTCATAGATTATTGATTTTGAATAGTTTGTTTTAAATCTTCCAGACGTTGGTTCAGCAACTCCTCAGCAGAATCGTATTCTGTTAAACTACTAATATTTGTTTTAACGCTAAAATAAAACTTAATTTTTGGTTCTGTTCCGCTTGGTCTGATGCTTATTTTTGAACCATCGTGTAAATCAAATTGCAATACGTTCGATTTTGGCAGATTTATAGTGTAACGTAAGTCGCTAATACGGTCTATTGTAGTTTGCTTTTCAAAATCGTGAATAAGCACTACATCAGAGCCGTTAATAGAATCAGGGGGTTTGTTTCTGAATTTGTCCATCATGGCTGCAATTTCTTCGGCACCTGACTTACCTTTTTTTGTTACCGATAGCAGATTTTCTTTATAGAATCCAAATTTAACATGTACCTCTTTAAGAATATCAAGCAGAGTTTTGTCTTGTTCTTTAGCCCAAGCTGCTACTTCTGCTATTAGTGCACAAGACATTACTGCATCTTTGTCTCTAACAAATTCGCCGGCAAGATATCCATAGCTTTCTTCTCCACCGCCAATGAATTTCTTTTTACCTTCGTTTTCGCGAATAATGGCTGCAATATATTTGAAGCCTGTAAGTACATCATAGGTTTCTACTCCGTAATAGTCGGCAATTTCGGTAAGTAATTCGCTTGTAACAATAGTTTTTACGATATATTCCTTGCCTTTGAGTTTAGATTTTTCTTTCCACTGCGAAATCAGATAGTAAATCAAAATCGATGCAGTTTGATTTCCATTAAGTAAAATATATTCTCCATTTCTGGCTCTAACTACAATCCCAACACGGTCGGCATCCGGATCAGTTCCCATAACAATTTCGGCATCTGTTTCTTTTGCCTTATTTATAGCCATTTCTAGAGCAGCAGGTTCTTCCGGATTAGGAGAGTGTACGGTAGGGAAATTTCCATCAACTATGTCTTGTTCCGGAACATTTATTACATTGCTAAATCCGAATGCCTTTAGTGCCATAGGAACTAACTGAACACCTGTGCCATGGATTGGAGTGTAAACAATTTTTAAATCGCTGTGTTTTTGTATGATATAGGGATTTAACGAAACTGTTTTTAATGCTTCAATGTATTGCTTATCAATTTTTTCGCCAACCGGTTCAATTAAAGATTTGTTTTCGCTAAATTTTACCTGCGAAATTTCAGTTATATTACGTACTTCATTAATAATGTTTTTGTCGTGAGGATTAATAATTTGCGCCCCATCTTCCCAGTAAACTTTATATCCGTTATATTCTTTAGGATTATGCGAAGCTGTTATCATTACACCGCTTTTGCATTTAAGGGTTCTTATTGCAAACGAGAGTTCCGGAGTAGGGCGGAGCTCATCAAAGAGATAAACTTTTATTCCGTTTGCTGAAAAAACTGCTGCAGTAATTTCGGCAAAATATCTGCTGTTGTTCCTGCAATCGTAAGTGATAGCAACTGAAATGTTTTGATATTTAAATGTTTTCAGCAAATAATTGCTTAAACCTTGCGTAGTCATTCCAACAGTAAACTTATTCATGCGATTTGTTCCAACGCCCATTATCCCGCGTAGTCCTCCTGTGCCAAATTCAAGGTCTTTATAAAAAGCTTCGGTAAGCAGTTCTTCATTATTATTTAACATATTCTGTAATTCAGACATGTTTTTGTTGTCCATATCATAGTTGAGCCATTTTTCAGCTTTTTTGCGTATATCGTTCATGTTATTTTGTTTTATCAATAATTAATGTAAAAATATAAAACAAAATTGATACACATAAAAAAAGCCTGATTAATTATTCAGGCTTTTAACATATTCGTATTATATCAGTATTATCTTGCTTTGGCTAATGTAAGTGAAAGAAACTTAGAACTTTCGGTAATTTTAACAACCTCAGTAAGATCTTGGTATCCTGTAGCCATACAAACAACGCCATATTCTTTACCAAGTTCTACATCTGGGTCAAGAACAAACATCCCTTTTGCGTTACTTATTCCGCCGCTTACTAATACAAAGTCATCAATAGAGTCGTCGTAAATTAAAATTCCAATTACAGCATCTTTAATGGGGCGTCCTGTATCAGCACTTTTTATTACTCCGGTTACTGTGGTTGTAGCAGGTGTGCTTACTTTATCTTGACAATATGCAAATTTTGGCATTGATTTAGGGGTGCCTTTTGTTACAGTAATATTATCTGTCTTTGATGGTTCAGATAGTCCTTTAGAAATGAGTTTAGTTAAGATATTTGATTCTGGAGCACAAAGGTAATACATGCAATTAATACCTCCAATTAGACCAATGTCAGTTGATATCCCTTTAGAACTGGTAATTCCTATTACAGTATTATCTTTGCCAAAAACAGGACCTCCACTATTTGCTTCGTTAATTGAAGCATCGGTCTTAATAAAACCGTAATCTTCGTTGAAAACATAGTCTAAGCCATTATGATATCCTTTGTTATAAGTCATCATATCTTTAAGAGCAAGATCAAAATTTCCTTGATATTGAACAGGATAGCCTAATACTACTAAATCTTCACCCTTTTTTACTTTGTCGCTATTGCCAAGAGGTAATGCTGTGAACTTTTTAGTTGGTGGATTACCATCTATATCTGAAACAATTTTTAGCACAGCTCCATCGGATGCATCACTTAAAGTAAGAACTTCGGCAAGGTATAAATCATAATCATTAGGACCATGCCCATAGTAAACCTGAACAATAGGTATTGTATATCCATCAAATAAAATACAGTCGAGATCATATCTGTTTTCCATCCCTTGTGAGTATGTTTCTAATTTTTTATCACCATAAATATCCTGATAATATAGATAACCATAAACACATTTTTCTATTACATGTTTGTTAGTAAAAATAATTCCATCTTCGCTAACTATAAAACCTGAACCTCTGTCTAGGAAACCAAGAGTTTCTTCATTGATTTGTGCAAGAACAGGGTCAAATAGCAGAATTTTTACTACCCCTTTATAATAATCTTCCGAAATTTGTGTAGGGTTTATTTGTGCTTTGGCTTGAAATTGCATTAGCAACATGATTGCTACGGTAATGCTAAATAATATTCTTATTTTCATCATAATAGGTTTTTATTTGTTAATGCTGATACTTTTCATAATAGTAGCAAAAGTTTCTTTTTGGTTTTCAAATATTTCTTGGGGAGCATGAAATCCAACTATAACAACTTTATTTTCGAGAGGTATAAGCACTTCGCAAGCTTGCATTGTTCTGGTATTAGTGCTATCGGTGTAATTATTGTAATTGAAAGAGAATTTATAAGCTTTATTTTCGCAAATATCAATTTCTTGACTTTCGTTTTCGGAATATTGGTCATACTTAAACGGTTTATTGTATCTTATTTTTTTATTATAATCTGAGTGTCCTCTAAGAGCGCCGAGCATATAATTTTTTAAAGTGTCAACTACAACAAACACGTTAGGTTCATTCATTTGCAATACTCTATTTACACCCATATCTGTATTTGCCATATTCCAGTCTCCCGGATATTCGAAGCTAATACCTATATTATTAGTATTATATGTTTTGGGTTGACTTGTAGAATCGGGAGTAAGGAACCAACCTACAACTATCATGATTACCGCAATTACTGGTACCCATGAAAAGAAACAAAGTTTTTTATTTTCCATGATATAAATTATTTATTGGTTCGTATTATTATTATCAGACACATTAACAGGAGGAGCTTCTTTAAATGGTGATGCTTCAACCGATTTGCTTAGTAGTGCATACATTAAGATATAAAGAACAATAACAACACCGGATGAAATTATAAGTTCTTTCCAAACATTATACGACATTCCTTGAATCTCTTGTAGCAGAGTAAAAAATATGGCGTTTAACAAAACAGCAATTAAAAATCCGATAAGCATTAAAAATTCTTTGTATGCATTTCCTTTTTCGGAGAATTTAGCAATTCCGATAAAGTAACCCATAATACCGCTAAAAATAGCAATTACCAGATAGAAAGAAATCATTCTACTTAGTACAACTCCAGGATTAATTGCGTTAAGCCCACTAATATAAAGAATATTGTAGGTTGCGGCAAAACCCAGACCTGCTGCAATCGAGTAAATCAGTCCGTCAGCAGGTTCGTTAAATTCGTCGCTAAAATATACGGTATATCTTACAATCATAAATATTGTAAGCATCTCAATACAAGCCTCAATAAGAAACTGATTTATAAAGCTTCCTAACATTGATTGTTCTAAAATTGCGATTTCCGGCATCAGAATACTAGTTAGTGGTTTTGCAATTGCATAAGCTGCAACACCTCCTGCAACAAAAACACCAAGTAATAAGCTAATTGGCTCTTTTTCGTATTTATCTTCGAGGTAAAAGAATAAAAGCCACAATAATCCGGGTACAAGAGTAACTCCAACAGCAAGTTGAGTGATAGTTTTAGCGTCAAAACTTAAACTGTACTTGCCAAGAAAAGCAGTGCTAACGGCACCTATTATTACCAGAATTATTATTCCGATAAATCCTTTATTGGTTAAAAACTTCATAAGTGTAAAGATTAATTGATTAATGATTAACAAATATAATAAAAGACTTTAGAAAATAACAAAATTTTGCAATTAAATTAATCAATTTATTTCAATATTGTATAATGCCTAAAATTTATTAAAAAAATGCTCAAAAATTTAATCTTGAGCATTTTAAGTAATTATATATAATGTAGCAGTTAAATTTAAAACATATTTTGATTATCTATATTTTGCTAGTGTTACAGTTATATTCTTTGAATCTTTTGTGATTTTTATGGAATTTAACATCCCATTATAGCCATTAGCTTGACAACCTATAAGATAATCTTGGTTTATTTCAACTTCGGGATCTAAAGTAAATATTCCTTCAGAGTTTGTTGTTCCGTTAGCTACCATTACAACTCCGCTTCCATCATTCTGTGAAAGATAAACAGTTGCACCTTTAATTGGCTTTCCTGTATCTGCACTTTTTATAATTCCTGAAATCTGTTTTGTGTCTACGGGATTCAATTTATCGCTACAAAAGGCAAAATTAGGCATAAATTTTTGCTTTCCTTTAGAGGCAATTACAAATTCTCCTTTTTCTGGAGCTTTCAGCCCTTTTGCACTTAATTGGCTTAATATTTTTGCTTCAGAAGCTACCACATAGTACATTCCATTAATTCCTGTAATTAAACCATTAACAGCCGACAAGTCATAGCCGCTTGCTATTCCAACTACCTTATTGTTTTTTCCAAATACTGGTGCTCCACTCAAACCACTATTAATTGCAGCATTTGTTTTAAAGAATCCACCGTCTTTATTATACTGATAATCCATTCCTGAATTTTTCCCTGTTTTATAATCAATTCTGTCAATTAAGGCTTTGTCGTAATTCTTTTGATATTCTACCGGATATCCTAAAATTATATGTTCTTCACCATTCGAGAAAGAATCACTATTTCCGAGAGGTAGTGCTGTGAATGGCGAAACAACGGGATTCCCATTTATGTCAGATACAATTTCAAGTGCAGCTCCATCAAATTTTTTACACAAAGAAACAACTTCAGCAATATAAAGCTTATAATCGTTGGGCCCTTTTCCATGAAATACTTGAATTATCGGAATTGTATGTCCACCATAAATAATGCAATCAACATCATTGCGATTTTCCATACCTTCCACATAAGTTGCAATTTTTGTATTGCTTAGGTTGTCTTGATACAGAATAAAACCATTTATACATTTCTCTATTACATGTTTGTTTGTAAAAACAATCCCATCTTCTGATACAATAAATCCTGATCCTCTGTCGATAAAACCTTTTGTTACTTCATCTACCTGTGCTAATGAAGGATCAAATAGCAGAATTTTTACTACCCCTTTATAATAATCTTCCGAAATTTGTGTAGGGTTTATTTGTGCTTTGGCTTGAAATTGCATTAGCAACATGATTGCTACGGTAATGCTAAATAATATTCTTATTTTCATCATAATAGGTTTTTATTTGTTAATGCTGATACTTTTCATAATAGTAGCAAAAGTTTCTTTTTGGTTTTCAAATATTTCTTGGGGAGCATGAAATCCAACTATAACAACTTTATTTTCGAGAGGTATAAGCACTTCGCAAGCTTGCATTGTTCTGGTATTAGTGCTATCGGTGTAATTATTGTAATTGAAAGAGAATTTATAAGCTTTATTTTCGCAAATATCAATTTCTTGACTTTCGTTTTCGGAATATTGGTCATACTTAAACGGTTTATTGTATCTTATTTTTTTATTATAATCTGAGTGTCCTCTAAGAGCGCCGAGCATATAATTTTTTAAAGTGTCAACTACAACAAACACGTTAGGTTCATTCATTTGCAATACTCTATTTACACCCATATCTGTATTTGCCATATTCCAGTCTCCCGGATATTCGAAGCTAATACCTATATTATTAGTATTATATGTTTTGGGTTGACTTGTAGAATCGGGAGTAAGGAACCAACCTACAACTATCATGATTACCGCAATTACTGGTACCCATGAAAAGAAACAAAGTTTTTTATTTTCCATGATATAAATTATTTATTGGTTCGTATTATTATTATCAGACACATTAACAGGAGGAGCTTCTTTAAATGGTGATGCTTCAACCGATTTGCTTAGTAGTGCATACATTAAGATATAAAGAACAATAACAACACCGGATGAAATTATAAGTTCTTTCCAAACATTATACGACATTCCTTGAATCTCTTGTAGCAGAGTAAAAAATATGGCGTTTAACAAAACAGCAATTAAAAATCCGATAAGCATTAAAAATTCTTTGTATGCATTTCCTTTTTCGGAGAATTTAGCAATTCCGATAAAGTAACCCATAATACCGCTAAAAATAGCAATTACCAGATAGAAAGAAATCATTCTACTTAGTACAACTCCAGGATTAATTGCGTTAAGCCCACTAATATAAAGAATATTGTAGGTTGCGGCAAAACCCAGACCTGCTGCAATCGAGTAAATCAGTCCGTCAGCAGGTTCGTTAAATTCGTCGCTAAAATATACGGTATATCTTACAATCATAAATATTGTAAGCATCTCAATACAAGCCTCAATAAGAAACTGATTTATAAAGCTTCCTAACATTGATTGTTCTAAAATTGCGATTTCCGGCATCAGAATACTAGTTAGTGGTTTTGCAATTGCATAAGCTGCAACACCTCCTGCAACAAAAACACCAAGTAATAAGCTAATTGGCTCTTTTTCGTATTTATCTTCGAGATAGAAGAATAAAAGCCACAATAATCCGGGTACAAGAGTAACTCCAACAGCAAGCTGAGTGATAGTTTTAGCGTCAAAACTTAAACTGTACTTGCCAAGAAAAGCAGTGCTAACTGCACCTATTATTACCAGAATTATTATTCCGATAAATCCTTTATTGGTTAAAAACTTCATAAGCGTAATTTTTAATTGTTTAATTTCAAACAAATATATAAAAGAGTTTAGAAAACTTGCTATTATTTTGTATTTTTTTTACTCGAATGCTTATTGATACTATTTTTAGATCGATAATTACAATATAATTTTCTAATGGCTTTAATATCATCATTCCCAACTAGTCCTCGTTTCAGCCCACTACTGTCGCAAGATTGTATATGCTGACAATACTCTTTATCCCTAACTCGTCTAATTCTCCAACGAGGACGTATTTACCTCCTAATCATAATTAGAAACAGACCCCCTACAGAACCAAGAAAAATACCAAATTATAATTATCTATTATTTAAAATAAACTTGCATTTAAACTGGCAAAATTATGTAGTATATAGGTAAAAAATTAAAAAATTACATGAATTATTTGTCATGTTACAAATATTTTGTTATTTTTGTATGAGAAACCAACCATTATTATTATGAAAAATCTAAGATTTAAAGGAGTTTTTAGCTCTCTCTCTCTCTCTCTCTCTCTCTCTCTCTCTCTCTCTCTCTCTCTGTAAACACTGGGTTTTAAAACTAAGTACTTTAGTCTTGTTTATATTATGTTCGCATATAGTTTTTGCACAGTTTTGGGATACAAACGGAAATATTTTAGCATCGGGAAAAAGTAAGTTAGGAACAATTAACGACTTTGAAGTAGTATTTATTACTAATAATATTGAAAGAATGCGATTAAATAGTACAGGATATTTTGGGATAAATACATCAAATCCTACAAGGTATTTAGACGTTGACGGACAAATAAGATTGCGTTATAATGCTTTTAATCACGGAGTTCTTACCTCCGACGCTAACGGAAACGCAACATGGAGTTTGTTAAATCTTAATT
>JAQVOJ010000022.1:30448-33481 GCA_028702675.1 Bacteroidales bacterium | reverse complement strand
TATAATAAAAAAAACATAATCAACCGTATTGAAATTACCAAACTATTTTATCAGAAGAAAAAAATATTAGCACTAATTTTGAAACAGAAAGTTTTTAATTTTGAATTATTATTTGTTGAACTTTACTTATATTTGATTGTTTTAAAAATCATATCATAAGTTTGATATCTGACATATAATTTATTAAAACACTTAATTATGAAAAAATATTTTTTATATATATCAATAATCATTTCGATATCTGCATCCTCCCAAGATAAATCAGCTTACAATATTTTTGACAAATCCGGTACAAGTAGTAGTTATTCCGAAATGCTAAGCACAGTTTCAGGCTCTGACATTGTTTTCTTTGGGGAGTTACACAACAATGCTGTATCTCATTGGCTTCAATTGGAGCTCACAAAAGACTTATTTATTCTTAAACAGAATAGAATTATTCTTGGTGCAGAAATGTTTGAAAGCGACCAACAACTATTGCTTGATGAATATATTGAAGGGCTTATAACCAAAAAGAATTTTGAAGAACAAGCAAGATTGTGGCCCAACCATAATACAGATTATGCTCCCCTACTCGATTTTGCTGCTACAAATAGAATATCTTTTATTGCAACAAATATACCCAGACGATATGCCAGTATAGTGTTTAAGGAAGGTTTCGAGTCTCTTAATAGTTTAAGTGATGACGCTAAGAACTATATCGCTCCTTTACCAATTGCTTACGATCCTGAAATACCCTCGTATAAATCCATGATTCAGATGGGTGGAATGAGCGGACACACTTCAGCCAATTTACCTAAAGCTCAAGCTGCTAAAGATGCCACTATGGCACATTTTATAATTACGAATTATACTTTTGATAAATTGTTTTTACACTTTAATGGATCCTATCACTCCGATAACTACGAAGGTATAGTATGGTATATAAAACGAGTTGATTCAGATATTAAAATTACTACGATTACTACAATAGAACAAGAAGATATCAACGCTTTAAATGCAGACAATCTCGGAATTGCTGACTTCATTATTGTTGTAGATGAAGATTTTACTAAAACTTATTGATTTACTCATTTAATAAAACACTTATATTAGATTGACAATAATTTAAATTTACAATACATAAAATATTTCCTAATTTTATCAGTATAATTACTAATTATTAATTATCTTAGCACTCGTAACCCAAATAGCAATATTAATATGAAACAATTACTTTTATTCTTAAGCATTTTCTTAGCAAGTTCACTCCTACTTGCACAAGAAGACCTCTTTTCTGATGATATTGAAACATTAAAAGAAAAATCTCTACAAGGTAGCGCCGAAGCACAAGGTAAATTAGGATACTGCTACCTTGTCGGTAATAGAATTGAAAAGGACGAAAGAGAAGCCTTTAAATTACTTACTAGTGCAGCAAAATCAAACGATGCATTTGCCCAATATCATTTAGGACAATGCTACTATAATGGAGTTACTACAAAACAAAGTTACTCTAAAGCATTTCAATGGACAAAGAAAGCTGCCGAACAATCTTTCGAAAAAGCTTACGGCTTACTTGGTCAGATGTATTATAAAGGTACAGGAACTATTTCAGATAAAAAAGAAGCCGTAAAGTGGTTGAAACCAGCAGTAGAATACGATGAAGATGATACCGAATCAATGTACCTGTTAGCAACTTGCTATGCTACAGGAGATGGAATATTTATTAATGAAGCTAAAGCTGCTGAATACTACGAAAAAGCTGCCGAAAAAGGACATGCTCAATCTCAAAATGAATTAGCTTATGCCTATAAGCACGGTAAAGGTGTTGCTCCAAATATGGGAAAAGCAGTTGAGCTTTATACCAAAATTGCAGACGAAGGCGACAGAGATGCTCAGTATTTCCTTGCCGAAAGTTATGCAAACGGAGATGGTGTTGAACAAGACGATAAAAAAGCTTTTGAATGGTACAGCAAAGCTGCTGAAAAAGGACATATTGATGCCCAAAATAAACTGGGTAAGCATTTTGAAGAAGGAAAAGGTACTAAACAAACCCACGAAAAAGCTTTTGAATGGTATAAAAAAGCAGCAGATGCCGGTAATCTAGAAGCAATGAATAGCTTAGGAAATTTATACTACAATGGACATGGAGTAAGAGAAGACCAAAAAGAAGCCTTTAGCTGGTACTCTAAAGCTTCAAAAGACAAAATGCCTGAAGCTCTTTATAACATGGCAATATGTTACTCTAAAGGACACGGAGTAAGAATGAACGCCACTAAAGCTGCTGAACTACTTTTTGAAGCTGCACATCAAGAGTATGCACCGGCACAAAACTTACTCGGAACTTTTTATCTCGAAGGAATTGGAGTAAGCTTAGATTACGAAAAAGGAACTACATGGCTCACAATTGCTGCAGAACAAGGCTATGCCGAAGCTCAGTACAATATAGGAAATTGTTATAGAACAGGTAAAGGGTTTAAAAAAGATAAAGCAAAAGCCAGAGAATGGCTCGAAAAAGCTGCTAATCAAGGTCATGAAGCTGCTAAAAAAGATTTGGAAAGACTATAATAGTTTTATTATAAAAAAAAGCCTGCGAAATCGCAGGCTTTTTTTGTCGGGGTAGTAGGATTCGAACCTACGACCCCCTGGTCCCAAACCAGGTGCGCTAACCGGACTGCGCTATACCCCGTACATTTGCACCTTTTTTTTAATATTGGGGAGGTGCACTAACCGTCCCGATAACTATCGGGACGCTATACCCCGTACATTTGCACCTTTTTTTTTAATATTGGGGAGGTGCACTAACCGTCCCGATAACTATCGGGACGCTATACCCCGTACATTTGCACCTTTTTTTTAATATTGGGGAGGTGCACTAACCGTCCCGATAACTATCGGGACGCTATACCCCGTACATTTGCACCTTTTAAAATATTGGGGAGGTGCACTAACCGTCCCGATAACTATCGGGACGCTATACCCCGTACATTTGCACCTTTTTTTTTAATATTGGGGAGGTGCACTAACCGTCCCGATAACTATCGGGACGCTATACCC
>JAQVOJ010000022.1:0-30348 GCA_028702675.1 Bacteroidales bacterium | reverse complement strand
AATATTGGGGAGGTGCACTAACCGTCCCGATAACTATCGGGACGCTATACCCCGTACATTTGCACCTTTTTTTTTAATATTGGGGAGGTGCACTAACCGTCCCGATAACTATCGGGACGCTATACCCCGTACATTTGCACCTTTTTTTTAATATTGGGGAGGTGCTCAAACCGTAAAAAACGTATTCTCCAACAACTTTAAGAACTTAAAAAACTCAATCATCAAATATGAATGAGGATGCAAAAATAATAACTTTATTAAAATAATCATTATTCCAGAAGAATAATTTTATTTTTGTAGCAAAATAATTTACCCGGATGAAGATTCGTATTGTATTGCTGGTGTTGGGAGTACTACTTCTAGTTGAAAGCATTTTTATGCTTTTTAGTGCAATTATTGCAATTATTTATGGCGAGAACGACATACTAGCTCTTTCATTATCAGCAGGTTTTACAGCAATAGCAGGCTCCTTGCTGTATTTGTTAAATAAAAATGTACCTCGACAAGTTGGAAAAAAAGAAGCCTACTTAATCGTTACATTGGGTTGGATATTTTTATCATTTTTCGGAACTATTCCATATATCTTTAATGGATATATTCCAAGTTTTACAAATGCTTTTTTTGAGACAATATCAGGTTTTACAACTACAGGAGCTTCAATACTGAATAATATTGAAGAATTACCTCATGGAATTCTGTTTTGGAGAAGTATCACACAATGGATGGGTGGAATGGGTATTATTGTTCTTTCAATTGCTGTGTTGCCCTTGATAAAAGTTGGCGGCATGCAATTGTTTGCTGCAGAAGTGCCTGGTCCAACCAAAGACAAAATCCATCCAAAAATTAAAGAAACTGCAAAACGACTTTGGCTAATATATTTTGTGTTAACGATTGTAGAAACTATTTTACTAAAACTTGGAGGTATGAATTGGTTTGATGCAGTCTGTCATTCACTTACAACAATGTCAACAGGTGGATATTCTACTAAACAAGCGAGTATTGCATATTTTACTAGTCCCTATATTCATTACACTATTAGCTTCTTTATGCTGATAGCCGGTACTAATTTTATATTAATTTATTTTATATCTAAAGGCAAGCTCCGAAAGGTTTGGCAAAATGATGAATTTCTATATTATCTTAAAATAATCATTCTTTCTGTTATAATTATCAGCATATCACTAATTGTATGGATGAATATACCTACTGAACTAGCCATAAGAAATTCAGTGTTTCAGGTAATTTCTATACTTACCACAACAGGATTTTGCACTACAGATTATTTACTATGGCAACCTGCCGGATTATGGGTTATTTTACTTCTATTAATGTTTGTTGGAGGTATGGCAGGTTCAACTGCAGGTGGTATTAAAATTGTAAGAATTCAACTTTTATTAAGAAACAGCTATTCTGAATTTAAAAGACTATTACACCCTAATGCAATAATTCCGGTACGGTATAATAAAAAATCTATTAACTCAAATATTATAAATAACATTCAAGCATTTGTAATTTTGTATCTGTTTATATTTTTTATTAGCTCTTTGATTATGAGCATGATGGGGCTAGACTTTTCAAGTGCAGTTGGAGCAGTTGCAGCAAGTCTTGGTAATATTGGACCCGGTATTGGTTCAGTTGGTCCTATTGAAAATTATGCACATATACCTATCGCCGGAAAATGGTTTTTGTCTTTTTTAATGTTGCTGGGACGACTTGAGTTGTTTACAGTACTCATGATTGTTGCACCAGGATTCTGGAAAAACTAATCATAAACGATTTAATAACTGTTTAATTCCCTCCATATTGTTTACCTGTTCGGGAGAACAATCAACTTGATTATTAATTAGAAACTCATGAACATCATTAATATTTATTAACTTTTCTCTATCAAAGTTTAGTTCAATATATTCACTTCCAGATATAATAAACCAACCCCAAAAATACCTTTCACCTTTGCTACAATTACATACCCATTTACTATATCTAGTACGAACCAAAACTAAATAATCACCGGCAAGTACATGAGCAAAACTGTATGTACTGTGATTAAAATCATCTTGAATATACTTAAATGAAATGAAGCGATAACTATTGCAAATAACTTCATCTACTTCTTCGGGGTATAAATATATTTTCGGATTATCGGCAGTTTTTAGAAGTAAAAAATACCAAAAATTATTATTCTTACTTTTAAGTTTACCTTTTAAAACTGTTCCATCTTTATAATAAGCAGTAGCAGGTTGCCAACTAATTTTTTGTGAATACAATTTTTGCGAATACACAATGCTAAATAAAAGCAAAGCATAAATTAAAAATCGTTTTATATAAACTTTATTCACAAGTTTTTTTCAATTCTATCATTTTTAGAGCAGCCACAGCAGCTTCATCTCCTTTGTTTCCATGCTTACCTCCTGCTCTATCCAAAGCTTGCTCCTGATTATTAGTAGTAAGTACACCAAATATTATTGGTAGGTCATATTTTAAATTCAGCTCTATTATTCCCTGTGTAACCCCTTGGCAAATAAAATCGAAATGACGTGTTTCGCCTTGAATAACACAACCTAAACAAATTACTGCATCAACTTTGCCTGCTTCAATAATGAATTGAGCGCCCAAGGGCAGTTCGAAACTACCAGGCACATATTTAAGAACAATACTATTTTCGTTTACACCAAATTTAAGCAAAGTATTTATTGCGCCTTCAGCAAGGCTATTGGTTACATCAGGGTTCCATTCGGCAACAACAATACCTATTCTTACATTCTTCCCATTTGGCACATCTTGGGGTTTATAATCTGATAAGTTTTTTAATTTACTTGACATAGACTATTTTTATTAAAAAAAAGAGGCATTAAGCCCCTTTCTCATATAATTATTGTTCTAACATAATTTTAACTCTCGTAATATACTTTTCTATATTCCTCTGTTCGTTGGTACCGTAGTACTCTTTTTCAATTCTCTCGTATATCTCAAGAGCTTTCTGATATTCTCCATTATTTTCGTAAGCCAAACCGGCACGCATCAGATATAAAGGCGAAACGAATTCATTATCAGCTTTTTTAGCTGCTTCAAGATATAGTTTTATTGCCTTGTCTGTTTCACCAAGTTCGGCATAAGCATCACCTTTTAAGCCAATAGAAATTGGCCCAAGCATTTCATCTTTAGCTTTGTATTTATCAAGATATTCTATTGCTGTTTCAAAATCCTGCAGCCTCATATAGCAAGCACCGGCATAATAATATGCAAGGTTACCTACACTTGTTCTGCCATACTCATCAATGATATCGAGAAAACCTAAATTACTCCCATCTCCTTCTAAAGCAAGTTGAAATGAGTCTCTTTCAAAATAATACTCAGCAACAAATATCTGACTAGCAGCTTCTTTTTGTTTAGGTTCTAATATAAATTTCCTAAATCCAATTATTGCTAATACAACCAAAACAATCCCTAAAACTATATATATTATTAATTTTTGATTGTTTTCGATAAACTGTTCAGTTCTGCTTAACGCACCATGAACCGCTTCAAATGGTTCTTCTGTTCCTTTTTTTGACTTCTTTTTTGCCATTTTTATCATTTTTATTCAGTCCGCAAATGTAAGCTATTATGCTTTAATTTAAAAACACTTATTTTAAAAAAAATAAATATACCTCAAATTTTATTGATAATAGCATTTTAACTTGTATTATTTATGAGGGATTATAAGTATTCATGAGATGAGTAAAACACTTATACCAACAAAATCAAAAGAATATTGCTATTTATGAAAGAATGATTTATAAAAATAATCGAAGCATTTTATTAATTTTGATTTTTGTTTTCTTGAAAATTTTATAAATGAAATTAGAACAACTAACTATAATTAATTTTAAAAATTTTGATTCATTCGAGCTTAAACCGGCTCCAAAATTCAATTGTTTTACAGGACCCAACGGTATTGGAAAAACTAATCTACTTGATGCTATTTATTATTTATCTTTTGCTAAAAGCTTTTTGCAAAGTGCAGATAAGTTACATATTAAACACGGCGAAGATTATTTTGCCCTAAATGGAAAATTTACTAGAAAAGAAGAGATAGAAGAAATTGCATGTAGTGTAAAGAAATCACAAAAAAAGGTTTTCAAGAGAAATGGCAAAGAATATGATCGCTTATCAGACCATATTGGCTTAATTCCATTAGTTTATACAGCACCTTTCGATATAAGCATGGTAATTGGCGGCAGTGATACACGAAGACGTTTTATTGATACTGTAATTTCACAATTCGATAAAGATTATTTAAGGAAAATAATAAAATATCAGCGAGCACTCGACCAGCGTAATCAAGTTTTAAAATCTTTTAGTGCAAACAAGCATAATGATGAAGCTGCTTTAGAAATTTGGGATATGCAGCTTGCAAAAACAGGTAATGAGATTTTTGAAATACGCAATCAATTTGCAAACGAAATAACACCTATTTTTAACGAATACTATAAACGTATTTCAGGAAATAGAGATGACGTAAAACTTATTTATGTTTCACAAATTTTTAAGAACTCTTTAGAGAATCTACTAAAAAACTCTCGACAGAAAGACATTTTGTTTCAATACACTACATCGGGAATACATAAAGATGATTTAGAGTTTATGTTAGATGAATACTTAATAAGAAAGACTGGTTCGCAGGGGCAACAAAAAACTTTTGTACTCGCATTAAAATTAGCGCAATTCGATTATATTAAGCAAAAGACAGGATTAAAACCTATACTCCTACTTGATGATATTTTCGACAAACTCGACTCATTTAGGATAAACACTCTAATAGAAATTGTTTCAGATAATAATTTTGGACAAATCTTTTTAACCGATACTAATTATGAACGAACTTTAAAATTAGTTGATAAAATTTCAGAAGATAGCAAACTTGTATGCTTAGAAAACTAAATTGACTCATTCTAAATTACCTTCCCTTTTTTATATTATGCCCCCAACAAATTTTTAAGTACACCTATCAACTTTTATTATAACTTACCGCATCATTTCAATTATTTTCATTATAAATATCCAATATTAAGCATTTTATGTTTAGATAATTTTTAAGATTTTATGTTTTTAATTATTTGTATCAAAAATAAAAGCCACCTACCCGAAACTATCTATACGTGATTGATTTATTCGATAGTAAACTATAATTTACCGGTACTATTAGTTATTGCAATAAATATTATATGCCTCTTGTGCAGTACTATGATTATGGTTTGCTGCCTGTTGATAAAAATCACAAGCTTTCTGTAAATTATTTGTCAACCTGTACACTTCTGCCAACAAGTATAAGGTCTGTGAATTATCCGGCTTTATAAGCAAACTTTTGTTTAAATAATGTTCAGCAAGTCCGAATTCTTTTAAATCAATATATAGACTACCCAAATTAACATAAACAGGCTCATACTCTTTATCAATTTTAATTATTTCTAGCATAGCCTCAATAGATTTATCAAAATTATTCTTTTCCTTATAAAACCATGCCATATTTTGCCAAACACTTACATTATGAGAAAAATCTTGTGTTAATCTAATAAAATCTCTTTTTGCACTATCTACATTTCCTGAATAATAATAAGCATAAGCCCTATTGGTTATAGCATCAATTAACAGAGTATC
Organism: Bacteroidales bacterium; assembly: GCA_028702675.1. Taxonomy (GTDB): domain Bacteria; phylum Bacteroidota; class Bacteroidia; order Bacteroidales; family ML635J-15; genus JAQVOJ01. Next base: position 24,708 of record JAQVOJ010000022.1, on the reverse strand, counting down.
ATGTTCAATTACAAAATTAAAATCATCAATTGCCGCATTAAAATCTTGCATAGCAGCATAAGTTCGTCCCCTGTTAATATAAGCCAAATAATAATCAGGGTTTATTTCAATCTCTTTATTATAATCTTGGATAGCCCCTGCAAAATCCTTTTCAAGATATCTTAAATAAGCTCTATTATCGTATGCCAGCGAATAATTATTATTAATTTCGATTGCTTGATTAAACATTGCTTCAGCTTTATCAAAATTTTTATTCAACAAATGAGCAAGACCCAAATTATTCATAGCTTCGGCATTAAACTGATTATATCTAATTGCTTTCGAAAAATCACTTATAGCATTTATTAATCTGTTATTTTCTAAATAATATAATCCTCTCCTATTATAAGCTACCGACAATTGATTGTCAAGTTCTAAAGCTTTATTAAAGTATTCTATAGCCAAACTATCTTGTCCCGTATTTCTATATATTTCTCCAATATTAGCAAAAGCAATCGCTTTATTTTTATCAAGTTTTGTTGATTTGATAAACATTTTATAGTTACTAATAGCTTGTTCGTAATCTAGCTTAGCATTATAAGCTATCGCTCTGTTATAATAAGGTGTTGGATCAAATTGGTCAATCTTAATAGCTTTATTCAAATAAATAATAGCACTATCAGGCATGGCTTTATCGAGATACGATTTTCCAATTACAGAATATGCAAAAGCCACCTTAGGGTTCTTATCAAGTACATCTGTGAATAACGAATTAGTATTTTTCCATACAATTGTTCTACTGTAACTCAACGGAGCAAGTATCATCAAAACTAAAAATGAACAAACGACAAGGTATATATTAGAAACTCTAAAATATTTGAATAAGTCTTTTAAACCAACGCCAATAATCATAAACAATCCGATATAAGGAATATAAGTGTACCTATCAGCAGCAACGATACGTCCTTCGATTGGAAATATATGCATTACCATCGAGATGTTTACTAAAAAGAAAAACCATGCAAACAGGTAAATCCTATTCAGCTTCTTATGTTTTATTATAAAAAAGACTGTAATACCAACAACCATCAATAAAACAAAAAACCATATAAATGTATCAGACTGCAACGAACCATCTGGTAACCGATTGGGGTATGGATATACAGCATTTAAAGAAACAGGAAAAACTAAATATCTAAAATACATTGCCAATGCCATTCCGGCAAGAATAAATCTTTCGAACAGTGAAAAATCAATTCCACTATCGGGATTCAACCTATAAAAAGCAAAATACTCGTTGATTTTATTCATATTAAAAAAATAAAAAACTAACAATACAAATAAAATACTCACGCTTAACTTCCAATTTATTGATTGTTCTTTAATAAAACTTTTTATCAATAAAAACACTATAAAGATTCCCAATGCTACCCAAACAAAAAGAGGATTAGTAATTGATATTAAAAGAATAAGTAGAAATACTTTCTCTAAAATAGATATAACACCAATATTGCGACGATAATAAAAATCAAATACAAAAAAGGAAATTGGAATAAGAAGCCCTTGAATTTTTGAAAGACTTGCTAAAATGACTATAGCCGATATAATCAGATAAATAACGGTTTTAAAATTACTTTTCAAATATTTGATATACAGATTATAAGATATTAATGCAAACATTCCAAACAACAAACCTTTAGTTTCCGATATCCAAGCAACAGATTCAATACGCGTTGGGTGTAAAGCAAACAATATTGTTATAAAGAATACTATCCATTTATTATTAAAAAAATTCTTTAATAAATGAAAAACTAAAATAATATTAAGCAGATGAATAATAATACTAAAAAGATGGAAAGGAAATGGATTTTCGCCCCATATTTGGTAGATAACCGAAAATATTGTGTAAGTTAAAAAAGTAAAAGTGTCAAATGTAAAATTATGGCTTATAGTATTAGAATTAAGATTCTTAACATAAGGATTTTGTGTCAATATCATATCATCATCCCAACTTAAAAACCCATTATCTGAAATTGGGAATAAAACTATACAGCTAAATATAAGAACAATAAACAATAAAAAAATCTCATTGTTAAAAACCTTAATTTTAGAATTATTATTCATTTATATTCTTTTTAATACCCCCAAAAATATTAATTCATAAATATAGTATTTTAACATTAAAAATAATAATGGCTCTTAAATAAGTCAGATATTTCTCACATTCAATGATTATTTTGTGCAATTTAGTCAATAAAAATCGTATATCTTTTTGTTTTTTAAGATTTTATGTGTATTTTTGTTTAAATAACTAAAATTTGCAACCACATGAAAAATTTACTCATTCCATTATTATTACTTTTATTTACATGCAATAATAGTTTAAACGCACAATCTGATTTTATCTGGGAACCTATAGGTTTAACTTTAACCGGCAACAATGTTTATCAAGGTGTAGAAGCATATTACAGATTAACTGAATGTAATGGGGAATATTCTATAATTTTAAAATTTGTAAATACTAACAACCAAAAAATTAGACTTGAATGGGAGGATGCAATATTTACAAACAATCAAGAATGGGTAACAAATATCAATGATTCAGGGGAAAAATCTTTAACAATTTATCCTAATTCTGAAATATCTTGTAGTTGCAGCCAACCAATCGAAGAATTATTCGTCAAAATAAGAGAATTTATACCCGATGTTGAAGATTTTTTCAAATATCGTACAGTTTCTTTTAAAATTGACTTTATCGAAGAGTAAGAATTTTATTGACTTAAACCTATTACCATGAAACACTTTTATCGTGGAATCATTACAGTTATAAGTTTTCTCGTATTCGGAATTTCTTCTGTTTCTGGTCAAACGGCAACAGCAATAATTGACTACACCGGCTTTCAAGCCTGCGGAGGTTGTGCTGTTTGTGGAGACGACTATTGGTGTACCAATACACCTGGTAGTTATTGTGGAGACACTCCTCCATGTATTTCAAAAACATTTTTCGATCCAGTTCCTGCAGGTCATGTAGTTACGAGTGTTACTGTTGATTATTACACAGGAAGCTGCGAAGGTGCAGCTTTTGTATCATCTATTAATGGGTTTTCTTTACCAATGGCATATGACGGTAATACAGGGTGTTTGTGTAGCGATAATCCCTGTATGGTTACAACATCTGTTTCTAGTGTTTATCCTTGTGGTATGCCTGGATATAATTATGGAGGAAATAACACGTTCTACCTATGCTCTTACGCTCCAATGTGTATTAACAAAGCAATCTTAACCTTTACTTATGTTGACCCTGATATAATTACTCCTTCGATTACTGCCTCTGGTCCTTTAAGTTTTTGCGAAGGTGGAAGTGTAACTCTAGATGCAGGCACCGGATATTCCGATTATGATTGGAATACTGGTGCAACATCTCAAATAATCACAGCAACTACATCAGGAACCTATAGTGTAACTGTTACTAGCACTACAGGTTGCACCACTGGTTCTAGTTCAGTAGTTGTAACAGCACTACCACACGTTACTCCAACATTTACCCAACTTGGCCCATATTGTCAAGGAGAAACTCCAGGAGCTTTGCCAACTAATTCACAAGATGGAATAACAGGTACATGGTTTCCGTCGAGCATAAGTACGGCAACAAACGGAAGCACGATTTACACATTTACTCCAAATGCAGGTCAGTGTGCTTACGAAACAACCATGACTGTACTTGTTGAACCAAGTGTAACTCCTAACTTTACCCAACTCGGTCCTTACTGTGTCGGAGAATCTCCAGACCCATTACCAACTACATCAACTAATGGGGTTACAGGAACATGGAGTCCGGCTACAATAAATACATCAACAGCAGGAACTATTACTTACAATTTTACACCTGCTGGAGCATGTGCTGCACCTGTAAGTATGGATATTACAGTAAATTCTAACCCAACTGCAAATGCATTAGTGCATGGAACACCCTCTTGTAATGGTATGTCGGATGGTAGCATAATATTAGGAGTTACTGGTGGAACTCCTGATTACTCATTCAATTGGAGCAATGGTTATAATACTCAAGACCTAATGAATATCCCTGCCGGAACATATAGTGTAGTTGTTACTGACGCTAATGGATGTACAGCTACCAGCTCTGCTGTGGTGAGTGAACCGGATCCAGTTACAGGAAACGTGATTTCAATTACTGACGCTATTTGTAATTCTTATGGTGCAGCTACTGTGGAAGGCATTGGCGGAACTCCACCGTTTACTTATGTCTGGCCTAGCAATGCCGGCGGAGTTAGTGGTGGAACTGCAACTCAGCTTAATGCCGGTAACTACGAAGTTACTATTTTTGATAATTATGATTGTGAAGGTACTATTGAGTTTACAGTTCCCCAAACAGGTGGAATTAATGCAAGCGTTACTAACACAAATGACGTTAGTTGTGCCGGTGGTAGCGACGGACAAATTACTGTTAATATTACTGGCGGTAATCCTGATTACGAAATTAATTGGGGAAACGGCTCAGCAACTAGCGCTTCAAACACTTATACAATTACAGGACTTAACGCTAATAGCTACAATATTTATATCACTGACGGAAACGGTTGCGATTATACTATTACTAATGTAAATATCGGACAACCATCTCCTATTATTGCTAATCCTATTAATATTGTTAACGTCGACTGTTACGGACAAGCATCAGGCTCTGCCGAAATCCAAGTGAGTGGAGGTACTCCTGATTACAGTATTGTGTGGCCTATACCAGGAATTACCGGTAATATTGCAAACAATCTGCAAGCAGGTACTTATATTGTTACTGTAACTGATGCAAATAATTGTAGTATTGAAACTACAGTTAATATTAATCAAGCAGATTCTTTAGTTGTAAACGAAATTATTACAAATGCAGCTTGCTACAATGAAAACGGACAAGCTATTATTAATGTTGAAAGTGGAGGAAACCCACCGTATTCAATTTTATGGCAAGACGGACACGACCAATTTCAACATAATGCAATTCCTCCGGAAACAAATTTTTCTTATCTAATTACAGATTTTAATGGATGTACTCACTCTGGATCTGTTTACATTGAGCAACCCGACGAACTTATAATAAACATAGACGGCACAAACCTTAACTGCTATAACGACAATAGCGGAACCGCTGTAGTTTCTGTAACAGGTGGAACAATGCCTTATTTCTACGAATGGAGCAATTCTATTGAAAATCCGGGCATTAGCAATTTACCAGCAGGAACTTATTGCGTTACTGTTACCGACTTTAACGCTTGTTCTGTCGAAGACTGTATTACTATTAATCAACCTGAGCAAATAATTCTTGATATTAGTACTGCTAATGTTGACTGCGGAAATGAGCTCGGCAATGCAAACTTAAATATTACAGGTGGAGTACCCGATTATCATACAATCTGGTCAACAGGAGACACTACGCTTTTTACTAACGAACTTATGGCTGGTACGCACTATGTTACTGTTACAGATTCGCACAACTGCTCTGTCTCCAATGAATTTAACATCGAAAATACAAATAACATACATGCACAAATTGTTGTTATGCAAAATATTTTATGCCCTAACGAAACTTCAGGAGCTTTAACTGCTCAATCATCAAATGGAATTGAACCATACTCTTATTATTGGTCGAATAGTATCACTGCTCCCAGTATTTCTAATTTAGGACCCGGCACATATTTGCTTACATTAACTGATAGCTGGGGGTGCTCAGGAACCGCAGAGCATACTCTTATTGCTCCTGATGTGTTTAATATTAATGATGTAATTCAAGACATTGTATGCTTTGGCGGAAACGAGGGCAGTATTTCTGTTAACGTAACAGGTGGAACACCTCCTTATGATTTAGATTGGTCGAACGGAGATTCTGGTCCAATTATCACAGAACTTGTTGCAGGGGCATACAATCTTACTGTTACCGATTTTAATAACTGTGTGTATAATCAAACTTTTGTACTTAATGCACCCGAAGACGACTTAAAAATTAGTGCTAATGTAAATAACATTAGCTGCTATGGCGAATCTGACGGCGAAATTCACATGGACGCAAGCGGAGGTACAAGACCATACGAATTTAAATGCTTCCTCGATTCTTACCAATTCTCAGGACAAGATGCAACAGGATTAATTGCCGGAAATTACAGAATTAAAGTTACCGACTACAATGGGTGCACAAACGAAAGTACAGTAATTGTATCGGAACCGGCTCCGCTAGAAGCTAGTTATGTAATTACACATCCTAGTTGCATTGGTAACAATGATGGTTATTTCGAAATTACTGTTACCGGAGGAACTGCCCCATATATCTTCGATTTGCAAGGCGAAATATTCGATTTACCTTATTTCTCTGACTTAATGCAAGGAGACTATTTTGTTACAATTATTGACAATAATCAATGTGAACTCGAATTCGGACCTGTTATGCTTATTGATGTTGACGAACTATGCTTAAAAATCCCTAACGCAATTACACCAAATAGTGATGGTATTAACGATACTTGGATTATTGAAGGTCTTGAAAAATATCCAAGCAATATTGTAAGAGTGTTTAACCGATGGGGACAACTACTATATTATGGCGAATATGGAGCCGAACCTTGGGATGGAACTACGCTAGAAGGAAATATGGTGCCTACAGGCAACTATCTATACGTGATTGATTTATTCGATGGTGAATTAGAATTTACCGGTAGTATAACAGTAGTTTATTAATATTTAACAGTTTTAAAATTATTGAATATTGGTCTTGTTTTTGATTAATACAAAAACTGTTATTTAAAATTAATTTGCTGATCAATTTTTTTTTAATATCATTGTAACACATACAAAACTTGTCTTATGAGAAAACTATTATTAATAATACTAATAAGCCTCTTCGGATATATAAATCTATTGGCTCAGAGCAATAAAACAAATATTAAAGAACTAGAAAATATGCTAATCGGCACATGGAAAGTCGATACAATTTACCTAAAAACTGAACTCAACTTAGGAGCATATTACGAATTGTATGTCGAAAAATTTAGAGAAATAAAAGATTTAACATCATTTATTTTTGAAAAGAACAAATCATATTCAAACAAAACTCTTAAAGGATTAGAAAAAAACGGCAAATGGCGAATAAGTCCTGATGGGAAAAAAATAATAGTAAGGTTAGAGAATACCGGTAAAGACGAAACCAGTAAAATCGAATTATTATCTAATGATAGTTTAATAATTTCTCCATTAGAAGAAAGCTCTAACTCAAAAGTAGTTCTGTATAAATTTGTTGAAAATGATTGAAACCCAAAAACCTTTGATAATTGCAGTTGACTTTGACGGAACAATTGTAGAACACAAATATCCCCAAATTGGAGAAATTATACCAGGAGCATTTGAAGTATTGCAAGAACTTCAAGAAAATGGACATAAACTTATACTCTGGACATTCAGAGACGGTGAATATTTGAAAGATGCTGTAGATTTCTGTTTAGAAAATGGAATAATGTTTTATGCAGTAAACGAAAGTTTACCAAACGAAGATTTTAATAAATACATGAGTAGAAAAATTAATGCTGATGTATTTATCGACGACAGGAATGTTGGCGGGTTTATTGGTTGGGAAAATATCCGTAGAATTCTTATCCCTAACTCACCAAATATCAAAGCAAAAAACATAAAAACTTCAGCATCAAGCACACAAAAATCTTTTTTAAAAAAACTATTCGGATAGTTTTGCTCAATTACAAGCAACATCTTTAAGTTAAAGTTATAGTTTATTGTATAATTTTTAAAAATATTAAAAATAGAGAACCTATTTTTAATATTTTTGTTTGTCTTATAAAATATTGTTCAAACTTTAATAATTCTTATGAAAAATTTATTATTATTAATGTTCGTAATTTTTACTTATACAGTAATAATCGGACAAAATCAAGTAAACCTTAGCCAAGCAAACTCTTCACTTGATTTGATTACATCAAACAATAATGGTTTTATTTTTGAAAATAATATTTCAAAAATTGATATTGTACTCACAAAAACATCAGAAGGTGAATACATTAATATTATAATTCCCGGATATACACCTAACGGCGAATATGGTGCTCCTGAGTTAAAATCAATAAACCGCTTGATAGAAGTACCTTATAATGCTGATATCGTTGTAGAAGTTAAATCATACACTGAAGAAACTATTTCGTTAGATGAGTTAGGATATTCATTAAAAATAATGCCAAATCAACCTTCATTATTAAAGAGTCAAGACCCTAAAGATGTTGAATTCATAATTAATAAAGACTATTATAATGGAACATCGTCCTACGAACCTGAATTAATTACAATTAATAAACTTAGCAAAATGCGTGGGGTACAAATTGCAAACTTGGAGATAAACCCTTTCTCGTATGACGCCGATCAAAATATACTTACTATTAAAAATAATTTAAGGGTTGAAATTGAATTCAAAAACCCTGACTGGGAAAGCACAAATCGAATAAAAGAGAAATATTATTCTCCAGCATTCGACAGGGTTTATAATATGCTATGGAATTATACTGAGCTTAATACAAAAGATGCTTTATCTCAATATCCAATTAAATATGTAATAGTTTCTGACCCAATGTTTGAAGAAACTTTGCAAGAATTTATCGAATGGAAAACAAAAAAAGGTTTTTATGTTGTTGAAGCCTATACCGATGAGATTGGAAGTTCTGTAAATGATATTAAATCTTATTTACAAGGGCTATATGAGGCTGGAACCCCCGAAGACCCTGCTCCTACTTATGTGTTATTTGTTGGAGATATTGCTCAAGTTCCGACAAATAATGCTGGAAGTGGATATAGTACTCATGTTTCAGATATGTACACAGTTGAATTTGATGGTGGCGATGACTTTGTCCCTGAAATGTATTTTGGTAGATTCTCGGCAACCTCAATAGCTGAATTGGAACCCCAAATTGATAAAACATTAATGTTTGAACAATATACTTTCCCCGATCCTAACTTCTTAGAAGAAGTTGTTTTAGTTGCAGGCGTTGATCAAACTTATGGCAACTCACACGCCAATGGTCAGGTAAATTATGCAAATAATTATTACTTTAATGCAGAACATAATATTGTATCTAACACATATCTATACCCTGAATCAGGCAACTTAGATTCTGAAATTATTAGTGAAATTAGTCAAGGTGTTGGCTTTGTTAATTATACTGCTCACTGCGGTAGCACCGGATGGGGAGACCCCTCATTCACAAATAGCGATGTCCCAAATCTTCAAAACGACAATAAATACTTTTTTAGTGTAGGTAATTGCTGCCAATCAAACCAATTTAATGATCCTAGCTGCTTTGGCGAAACCCTTTTAAGAGCTGCAAACAAAGGCGCCGTTATACACATCGGAGGTTCTAACAGTACGTATTGGGACGAAGATTTTTACTGGAGCGTTGGAGTAGCAAGCAGTATCAACGCTAACATTACTTATGAACAATCATCAACAGCCGCTTACGACCATTTATTTCACGAAAATGGAGAAGACCCTTATGTTAATGCTTATCAAATGATTTATATTGGAAATATGGCTGTAATGGAAGGTAGTAATGCAACTAATGCTCAATATTACTGGGAAATATATCATGTAATGGGCGACCCATCACTAATGCCATATGCAGGTATCCCTACTGAAATGGAAGTCGATTATTTCTCTTCTATACCAATCGGAACATCACAATTACTTGTTACAACCGAACCAGATGCATATGTAGCATTTAGTATCGATGGTGAACTTCTTAGTGCTGTATTAGCAAATGAATCGGGAGAAGCATTGTTAGAATTTCCTCAATTAATTAATGTTGGAACTGCTGATATTGTAGCAACCAAACATTTTAAACAACCTCATATTGGCTCTTGTATGATTATTCCTAACGATAACGATTATGATGCTATGGTAAAAAGCATTATTACACCTGTAAGTATTATGAATTCTGCCAATGCAACTTTTAATCCTACAATTGAAATAATGAACCTTGGTCAAATTAATCTTACAAATGTTGAAGTAAGCTATGTATTAAATGATAATACAGAAGAAACAGTTGTAATAAATTGGGAAGGTAATTTAGGAAATCTTGAATATGAAACTGTTAGCTTCGATGAAATAACTTTACCATCAGGTAATCACACATTTCAGTTTGCAGTAAATTCTCCTAATGGCGAAGAAGATGAATTCCCCAATAATGACATATTGAACAAAAATGTTCTTGTGTACTCGGGTGATGTTAGTTTAACTGATATTATAAATCCTGAGAATATGTATTGCAACGAAGATTCATTTATACCTGAAATTACAATTAAAAATAATGATGCTACTGCATTAACAAGTTTAGAGTGTAGTTATGTATGTGGAATTGATACTGAAAACATTACTTGGAACGGTAATTTAGCTCAAGGTGAATCTGTAAATATTAGTTTCGAAGAAATCACCCTTGAAAGCGGCTCATACGAAATAAATTTTGTAATTGAACAACCAAATAACGGTCCTGATATTAATCCTAATGATAATACAGCATCAAAATCGTTTATGATTAATAACCCCGGAATTAATGTAGAAATGCAATTATCAACTGATTATTATGGTTCAGAAACTACTTGGGAACTGGTTAATGATGAAACCGAACAGGTTTTATATTCAGATGGCCCTTGGGGAGACGGCTCAATACTAAGCTTTACCGAATCATGGTGTTTAGGTAATGGCTGCTATACTTTTACAATATACGACTCGTATGGAGACGGAATGCAAGGAAGCGCATGGTGGCCACCAACAGACCCTGGACATGTTACTATTACTAATCTCTCAACATCAGAAGTTATTTTAGACCTTAACGGCGAAGATTTTGACTCTGAATACAGTGTGAACTTCTGTCTTGGTAATACAGATATAGAATTAGCAAAAACTTCAAATATCAGTATTTATCCAAATCCAGCAAGCGACATAATTAACATAAATTCCAATGAAAAAATATTAAAAATAGAAATATATAATGTAGTTGGTAAACTCATCGACAGTAAACACGATTTAGGAAATAACTCAATATACAGCACCACCGAGTTGCAAAGTGGGATATACACAATTATAATAGAAACTGAAACACAACAAGTTCAAAAGAAAATTATTATTGCAAAGTAGTCTTTCAAGTCAAACATAAGAGGGTTTCACTTTAAGTGAAGCCCTTACTTTTGACTGACTAACTAATTCTTCCCCAATCGCCAAAATCATCTTTTAAATCATTAAGCCTATGCAAAAGTATTTGATTTTTAGGTAATTGCAAATAGATATCTTCTTTAATAATATCTTCGGCAATATTTCTAACATATTGCATTAGCTGACTATCTTTGCTAATACTAGCCACTTTTAGTCCAATATCGAATCCGCTTTGTTTTAATCCTTCGAGGTCTCCTGGTCCACGCAATTGCATATCAACCTCAGATATTGTAAAACCATCATTTGTTTCAACCATTGTACTAATTCTTTTCATTGCAGTTTCACCAATTTCGTTTGGCGTCATCAACACACAGAAAGATTGGTCTCCTCCCCTACCTACTCTACCACGCAACTGATGCAATTGAGATAAACCAAATCGTTCTGCACTTTCTATTATCATAACTCCGGCATTTGGGACATCAACGCCCACTTCAATTACTGTAGTTGCAATAAGGATATGAGCTTTTCCCACAACAAACAGACGCATACTATACTCTTTGTCATCGTTTTTCAATCTACCGTGTACAACGGCTGTTACATATTTTGGTGGTGGAAATGCCTTAGTAATACCTTCAACTCCATCAGATAGTGCTTTATAATCTAATGCTTCCGACTCCTCTATAAGTGGATAGACAACATAAATCTGCCTACCCAATTTAATTTGCTTTTCAATAAACCCATAAACTCCAAGTCGTTGCGAATCTGTAGCATGTACAGTTTTTATAGGTTTTCTACCAGGAGGCAATTCATCAATTACAGCTACATCCAAATCACCATATACTGTCATTGCTAATGTACGCGGTATAGGTGTAGCAGTCATTACCATAATGTGAGGTACAGTTTCTCCTTTTTCCCACAATTTGGCTCGTTGAGCAACACCAAACCTATGTTGCTCATCAATAACAACATAGCCTAAATTTCTAAATCTAACTGTATCTTCAATCAAAGCATGAGTACCTATCAATAAGTTTAAACTACCACCACTAAGCAACTTTAGAATCTCATTTCTAACAGACTTTTTAGTACTGCCCGTAAGAAGCCCAATATTTACCGGTAAATCATACAATAATTTAGATATGGATGTGAAATGCTGCTTAGCCAAAATCTCGGTTGGAACCATTAAACAAGCCTGATAACCGTTATCTATCGCAATTAGCATACTCAATAAAGCAACTAATGTTTTACCACTACCAACATCGCCCTGAAGCAATAAATTCATCTGGTTTCCACTTTCGAAATGGGATCTAATTTCTTGCAAAACTCTTGTTTGGGCACCTGTAAGAGTAAATGGTAACTGCTTAAAGCACTTTATTACAATATTATCATTTGCTCGATTAAATTTATATCCTCTTATTTTCTGATAACGCCAATTCTTAACTCTAACAATCTTTAACTGAAGATAAAATAACTCTTCAAACTTAAAACGATATTGAGCATTAGCAAGTTCATCAGTATTTTGGGGGAAATGCATAGCTTTAAGAGCCTTATTTATCGGCAAAAGCTTATATTTATTTATAATCCACGAGGGTAAAGTTTCTTTAACACTAGTACCAATCTGAATAAAAGCATTTTGAATTAACTTCTCAATTGCTTTTGAATTGAGATAGTTCTTCTTCATATTCTCGCTTGTAGAGTAATGTGGCTGCAAACCTGCTGTTAATTTCTTTTGCCAAACTCCAAATTCATCAATCTCGGGATGAACAATATTTACCTTATTACCAAACTTTACAGGCTTACCAAACAATACATATTCTTTTTCAGTATTATATGTAGATGCTATCCATTTAAGGTTTTTAAACCAAACAATTTCTACTAATCCGGTACCATCATTAAACAAACCTGTAAGTCTGGTATGCCGCCCTCCTCCGGCTTTTTCAAAGGAAATAAATTTCCCCTTCAATTGAATATATGGTAAATCAGGACTAATCTCTCTTATTTCATAAAACTTACTACGATCAGAATGTCGATAAGGAAAATAATACAACAAATCTTCGAAAACACTTATATTTGCTTCTTTTCGTAAAATCTCAGCCCGTTTTGGTCCTACACCTGTTAAAAATTGTATGTCTGATTTTAAATTATCCAATTAGTTTTATTTAAAATATTGTTTAACCGTTAATGTAAGTTAAATTTGCAATATAATTAAAATATAAATAGCAAAACATTAACAATTATTAAACTTCCTGCAAATATAAAATGGTATTTCAAGGTAAAGAAAAAATATGCAAATTTACCTGATTCATTATTGAATTTATATAAATCATTAGATGGGTGGGACTCAGAGAAATCACTCGTATGTAGGCATATTGAGCAACACAGACAAGGCTTATTAAAAGACAAAACAGTGATTAATAAAATAGATTTTGGTGCAGGAAGCAGGAGTTTAAAACCCAAGCAACAAAGCATAAGTTGGCAAACAAATAATAGTGCATGCCCATCATCATTAGGCAAAGTATTATTTAACATTACTAATCTTTTTAATGAAGCAAAAATTCTTGAATTAGGGACACATTTCGGAATTGGGACAGCATATCTTGCAAGCTCTGAAAGCACTAAAACTATTACAAGTATAGAAGCATGTAAAAACACATTTGCAATTGCCGAAAAATTTTTATTATCACAAACTTATAGTGATAAAATTAGTTTAATAAATAGCACTTTTTACGAATCATTAGAAAAATTAAATAATAATACTAATAAATTCAATCTCTTTTATATTGATGGCGACCATAAAGGCAAATCTTTAATTAATTACTTTACAATTTGCAAAGAGCATCTATCTTCAGAAAAATCAATATTTGTTATCGACGATATTAATTGGTCTAAAGATATGTTTAGTGCATGGAATAAGCTTTGTAATGAATATAATTCGTGCTCAATCAATGCAGGACGATTTGGGATATTATTATTTGATAATACATTACCTTCAGTTAGATTAATGTTAAAGTTTTCAAAACCTTTAATATAGTATGCAATAATTATTTAATTTCGTTGATATTAAAAACAACACAAATGGAATCAATAATAAAGCTCCAAGATATTGTAAAAAACTATTATTTAGGTACTCATATAGTAAAAGCTTTGCGTCAAGTATCTATCGAAATTTTCAAAAATGAATATGTTGCAATAATGGGACCTTCAGGTTCGGGCAAATCTACTTTAATGAATATTATTGGATGTTTAGACACACTTACTTCCGGTCATTATATATTAAATAACATTGATGTTAGCGATATGACAGACAACGATTTAGCTACTATTAGAAACAAGGAAATAGGATTTGTTTTTCAAACTTTCAATTTGCTTCCACGTTATACTGCTCATGATAATGTAATGCTACCATTAGTTTATGCCGGAATCCCTAAACGAAAAAGAGTTGAAATAACAACTAAAGTACTTGAGGATGTCGGATTAGCTGATAGAATGACACACAAACCCAACGAGCTATCAGGAGGACAGCGACAAAGAGTAGCAGTTGCACGTGCTTTAGTAAACAATCCTTCGATAATACTTGCCGATGAACCAACAGGTAATTTGGATACAAAAACAAGTTTGGAAATTATGGATTTATTCGAAAAAATCTATAATGAGGGTAATACAATAATCCTTGTTACTCACGAAGAAGATATTGCACGATATGCACGCAGAATAATCAGATTAAGAGACGGAGCAATAGAATCTGACGAGATTAATAAAAATCCGATTAATAATTAACTAATTATGAAAATATACACAAAAACAGGAGACAAAGGCACTACCGGCTTATTAGGCGGCAATAGGGTTTCAAAAGATGACAATAGGCTCGAAGCTTATGGTACAGTTGATGAGTTAAATTCATGGATAGGAATGATAAGGAGCTGCCCTGATAGCGCTGACACTAACATTACCGATTTAATATATATTCAAAGGAGTTTATTTACAATTTGTTCACATTTAGCTAGCGACAATCAAAATGCGATAGCTGAATTACCTGTTTTACCCAAAATAACTAACGAACATTTTGAATATCTAGAAATTGCTATAGACAGGATGAACGAAAACCTACCGGAACTTAAAAATTTTATTATGCCGGGTGGCTCACAATTTATAGCTTCGTGCCATATAGCCCGCACTGTTTGCCGAAGAGCCGAAAGAAGAATTATTAGCCTAAGTAAAACAACAACAATTGACGAAAACATAATAATTTTTATAAACAGATTATCTGATTATCTGTTTGTTTTAGCAAGATATTGCAGTTATAAACAAAATGTTAATGAAATATTGTGGAATAATGCATTGTGATTAAAAAATATTTATTTATTTCGCAGTCCATTTAAAGATATTATTATTTTTTAAATGAAATTGTTGAATCTCAAATATATTTTTCATGTATTGGACTCTTGAATTAGCATCAAAATTAGAAGACGCTCCATGGCCGGCAACCAAGGACGAACTCATTGATTACGCCATTAGGTCGGGGGCTCCGCTTGAAGTAATCGAAAATTTACAAGACATTGAGGATGAAGGCGAAATCTATGATAGTATAGAAGATATTTGGCCCGATTACCCAAGCAAAGACGATTTCTTCTTTAACGAAGATGAGTATTAAAACCAAAAAAAATTGGAAAAAAAGAGGCTTCTAATTATTTAGTAGCCTTTTTTATTGTTGCTTAAACTTAATTGTAACTACTGTAGTTTGCAAACCGGAACCCGGAGCACTTTCATACTTCCATTTACGAACGGCTTCAATTGCGTATCTATTACACTCTGTGCAGTTACTTGATACCACAAATACCTCTCTGATATTACCGTTTTCATCAACTGTGATTTTTAATTGAACTTCGCCAAAAAGATTATCTTTATTGTCGGGATCGGCATAAGCAGTAAGTTTTCGTCCTCCTAAATCGCCACCAATACCACCGGGTCCTCCACCTTGTCCGGGAGTAGAACCATCGCCACCAAATCCTGGGTGTCCGGTTCCTGTACCTTCATCTCCGGTTCCTGTACCTCCGCCAGACAAAGAGCCAGCAAAATTCTTTATCGGATTATTAAATACAGGTTCTTCCTGAACATTTTCATTAGCATCGCTTGTAACTTCGTTACTAGTTGCGTTATTGCTTGAGGGCAATGCCGGTGCTTCCTCACTATCCTGGGTAAGATTGCCCGTGTGTGGAGTGTTGTGAGAGGAGACATTGTGTTGTGCGTTTGATGTCCCGGGCGAGGAACTTCCCGGATTTGTGGTTCCGCTTCCGGCACCCCCAAAATCAAGCAATATCCCTTCCTCTTCAGGTAAGGGTAAGCTCGTTGTAAAGCCAAACAAAAACAATAAAACTATTGCTACTCCATGTAAAAGTAAAGTTGCTAATAATCCGTGTTTATGTTTTTTTACAAAATTCATTTCTATCGAGGCGATGTTGCTAATATTAATTTATAATTATTGTCTTTCGCTAAATTCATAATTTTTACAACCTCTTCCATTGGAACAGATTTATCTACATATAGTGCTACAAATGGATCTTCTACATCCGACAAAGAGGCTTTAACTCTTGGAGAAATTTCGTTAAATGGAACTATTGAACCATTTACGGCATAATGAAACGAACCATTATGCAAATCTTTTATCGATACTGTTACATTTTGCTTTGCCGATGTTTGATTATTACTTTGTGGTAACAATAGCTTAAGAGCATTTGGAGCTATAAGAGTGCTCGTTACCATAAAAAATATAAGCAATAAAAAAACTATGTCGGACATCGACGACATGTTAAAGGCTGTACTTACTCTATTTCTAGTTTTTAATGCCATGAATATTAATTTGCTGGTTCATTTAATATATCCATAAATTCTGTTGTACGGGTTTCCAACTCTGCAACTAAATTATCAATACGTGCTACAATAATATTATATGCAAAATATGCTACAATACCTACAATAAGACCTCCAACAGTTGTTACCATTGCTGTATAAATACCACCTGATAATCGTGTAATATCAATATTATTTCCTGCATTTGCCATATTATAAAAAGCCTGTATCATACCTATTACGGTACCTAAAAATCCAATCATAGGAGCTCCACCCGAAATTGTTGCCAACAAGGCAAGCCCTTTTTCTAATTTAGAAATCTCTTGCTTACCGACATTCTCGATAGTTGTATTAATATCACTTAACGGGCGTCCTATTCTCATAACTCCTTTTTCTAACATTCGTGCTAATGGACCGGTTTGCATACGACAAGCATCTAATGCTGATTCAACTTTCCCTTCGTGGATGAAATTTTTTATATTTTCCATAAAGCCGGGATTAATTTTTGAAGCTTTTCGCACCATCATAAATTTATCGAAAAAAATATAAATGGCTATAACAGATAATACTGCCAATATTATCATCACTACGCCACCCTGAACAGCAAGTTCAAACAACGACATACTTAATTCGCCGGTACTTTCGGCTGCATTACTTACTGTATCAACTGCTTGTGCTTGTAACAATATCATATTAATAATTTTATAATTAATTTTTAACGAAAATATATACTATTGTAGAGGTGTATAGCATAAAAATATGATTTTTATTAACAGATTTGTGTTGAATAGAATTTATCATAAACTCTTTATGGTCTTATAACGCAAATACTTTAATTTTTATTTTATCACTTTTTTTTTGTCGATTTAATATTGTTAATAAAGCTCTAAATAATTTATAATAAATTTTGCTTATTTTGCTTTTTTAAAAAATATCTAAAATTAATATAAAATGAAATTTTTTATCGATACAGCAAACCTCGAACAAATTCGCGAAGCACAAGACTTAGGCGTACTTGATGGAGTTACAACCAACCCATCTTTAATGGCAAAAGAAGGCATTAGGGGTCAAGAGGCAATAAATAATCATTATCGTACTATTTGCGAAATTGTAGATGGTGATGTAAGTGCAGAAGTAATCAGCACAGATTATGACGGAATGATTAGAGAAGCACATGAACTAGTAAAAATTCATCCGCAAATTGTTGTAAAAGTACCAATTATTAAAGATGGAATTAAAGCAATAAAAACTCTTACCGACGAAGGCATAAAAACAAATTGCACACTTGTATTTAGCCCCGGTCAAGCTTTGCTTGCAGCAAAAGCAGGAGCAACATACGTATCTCCATTTATTGGTAGATTAGACGATAACGGCACAGACGGACTTGAATTAATAGGACAAATTGTTGATATGTACAACTACTATGGATATAAAACACAAGTTTTAGCTGCTTCAATAAGACACACTATGCACATTATAAAATGTGTAGAGATGGGTGCAGATGTAGCTACTTGCCCGCTAAATGCAATTATAGGATTACTAAATCATCCACTTACAGATATAGGACTTAAAAAATTCCTTGATGACTATAAAAAAGTAAACTCTTAATTAAATGGGACAACTAATAAAAATATATGAAGATAATCCCGCCGAGAGACAATTAAATACAATAGTGGAATGCCTAAAAGATGGTGGGGTTATTATTTACCCTACCGATACAGTTTATGGAATTGGCTGCGATATTACAAAACCTAAAGCTGTAGAGCGTGTGGCACAACTTAAAGGTGTAAAAACAGCAAAAGCTAATTTCTCATTTATTTGCTACGATCTTAGTCATATTACCGACTATACTAAACCATTAAGTAATTCCATTTTCAAATTAATGAAAAGAAACTTACCTGGACCTTTTACTTTTATTTTAGAAGCAAACAACAAGGTACCTAAAATATTGAAAGCAAACCGTAAAACTGTTGGAATTAGAGTTCCTGCAAATAATATAATCCGTGAAATTGTAAATTTATTAGGCAATCCAATCCTTACTACATCATTAAAAGACGACGATGAAATTTTAGAATATACAACCGATCCTGAATTAATTTACGAAGATTATAAAAACTTGGTTGACTTTGTAATTGATGGAGGATATGGAAATAATATAGCTTCTACGGTAGTTGATTGCACTAATGATGAGCCGGAAATAATCAGACTAGGTATCGGCGAACTTAAGCTATAAACAATTATTTCGATTCAAGCCTTGCCTTGATAAATAAGCTTTTCAACACAATTAATTATGTTTTTTGTTAACAAAGTATATTTAAATGTTTAAAAGTAGATTGCATTAGTGTATTCAGTTTTAACTAATCGTATTATTTTTGGGATTATTAAATTTCATACTTAAATTATTAATAATAAAATGGGCAAAGTAATAGCATTAGCAAATCAGAAAGGTGGAGTTGGCAAAACTACAACAAGTGTAAATTTAGCAGCAAGCCTTGCAGTTTTAGAAAAAAAAGTATTAATAATTGACGCAGACCCTCAAGCAAATGCTAGTTCAGGATTAGGATTTGATGTAAAAAACATAAGAACAGGTCTGTATGAAACATTAGTAAGAGACGAAGACCCCGAACAGGTTATACTTACTACCGAAGTAGAAGGTTTGTTCTTATTACCCAGCAATATCGATTTAGTAGGTGCTGAAATAGAAATGCTGGATATGCCTAACAGAGAAAAAATAATGCGCTACGTAATTGATAAAATTCGGAACAATTACGACTACATTATTATCGATTGTTCTCCCTCATTAGGTTTATTGGTTATAAATGCACTTACCGCTGCCGACTCTGTTATGATTCCTGTTCAAAGTGAATATTACGCATTAGAAGGTTTAGGCAAATTACTCAACACCATACGAATTGTCCAAAACCAACTAAATCCTGATTTAGACATCGAAGGATTTGTTATTACAATGTTCGATTCAAGATTAAGATTATCGCATCAAGTTTTGGAAGACGTTAAAAAACATTTCGACGATATGGTGTACGAAACAGTTATACATCGCAATGTAAGATTAAGTGAAGCCCCCGGATTTGGGAAAACAGTTCTAGACCACGACGTTACATCTACCGGTGCTATCAATTACCTTAATCTTGCACGTGAACTGATGCAACGTAACACAACAACCGAAAATATTTCTGTTTAAAAATTATTACTGAATATGGCTAAAAAAAATGCACTTGGCAGAGGACTTGGTGCTCTGCTCGACGAACAATCAATTGAAAAAGCAAGACGAACATCACAAACATTTGAGATACCTATTAATAATATAGAAGCAAATCCTTTTCAACCTAGAGAAAATTTTAACGAAGAAGGGCTAAAAGAACTTGCCGATTCGATTAAACAATATGGCGTAATTCAACCAATTACAGTTAGAGTTGTTAAAGAAAACAAATATCAATTAATTTCAGGTGAACGCAGACTTAGAGCATCAAAATTGGCAGGAATCGAAAATATTCCTGCATACGTAAGATCTGCAAACGATGAAGTTATGTTAGAATTAGCTCTGGTCGAAAATATTCAACGCGAAGACCTTGATGCTATTGAAATAGCTATTTCGTATCAACGACTAATGGAAGAATGTAAGCTTACGCAAGAAGCTCTCAGTGAGCGAATCGGCAAAAAAAGATCAACAATTTCAAATTATGTAAGACTCCTAAAACTACCACCTGACATTCAAATTGGTATTAGAGAACAAAAAATAAGCATGGGGCACGCCAGAGCCTTAATAAATATTCTTGACGAAGAAACCAGGTTAATGATTTATAAGCAAGTTATTAAATATGATTTTTCGGTAAGAAAAGTTGAAGAAATAGTTAGAGAACTTAATAACAACACCGACAAAGAACCCGTAAAAAAAAGAAAAAAATACAGAACACCCCAAGAATACGAACAACTTAAAAAGCATCTATCAAAATATTTCTCAACAGATGTTGACTTTAGAAGATATGTAAAAGGCAATGGAAAAATTATCATCCCTTTTAACACTGACGAACAACTTGAAAAGATAATTGCTATTTTAGACAAATTAAATTCATAAAACTTGAGAGTAAAGTATATATTAGCATTTATACTAACTATTGTAACAAGCTCAGTAGTATTATCGCAAAATATTGCGGAAAATGATAGTAGTAATAATAGCAAATCTAAAATTCATTCTCCTCAAAAAGCTACAATAATGTCGGCAGTGGTTCCCGGACTTGGACAAATATACAATCACAAAATATGGAAAGTACCAATAGTTTATGCGGGGATTGGCACTCTTACTTATTTTGCACTTAGCAACCAAAATCAATTTAATAATCTAAAACAAGCCTATATTGATAGGTCAAACGGGCTTGACGACCCTTACGCCGGAATATTAACCAATCAAGGAATACTCAACGAAATGGACAGGTACCGAAGATATAGAGACATCACTATTTTTGGAGCCTTTTTAGTATATATACTTCAAATTGTTGACGCAAATGTAGATGCTCATCTCTATAGCTTTGATGTATCAGACGACTTGAGCCTAAAACTTGAACCTGCAATTATTGCAGGACCATTTTCACAAACTGGTGCTAATGGTGTTAAACTATCTTTAAATTTTTAGTATGAGATTAACAATATCAGTTTTAATTTTGATATTAAGCGTACAAATAAGTAATGCTCAAAACAAGGATATTATTAACGATAGCATACAATCGTTTTGCATGGCTGACAAACTCGACAGCCTGTTAATTGATTGGTACAAGAAATATACAACAGACAGCTTACCGGAACTAAGTTTTTTTAATGATGAATTAATCCTTGACCTACCCGACAGTATTTATCAACAACGCCTCGAAAATATAATGTCGCCTATTGATTTAACATATAATAAGCACGTACAGCAATACATAAACAGATATGTTAAAAGCGGCAAATGGACAGTACCCGAATTATTAGGACGAGCAAATTGGTATTTCCCAATCTTTGAACAGATATTAGATGCATATCAATTGCCTCATGAATTAAAATATCTCACAATTATTGAATCTGCCCTTAATCCTAATGCAGTTTCGAGAAGTGGAGCCACAGGGATATGGCAATTTATGTACAACACAGGCAAAATGTATGGACTTGAAATTAACTCATACGTTGACGAACGCCGCGACCCCATAAAAAGTTCGCAAGTAGCTGCAAAATTCCTTAGCGACCTTTATAATATCTATGGCGATTGGAATTTGGTAATTGCCGCATACAATTGTGGACCCGGTACCGTTAATAATGCTATTAGAAGAGTTGGAGGTACAGGCAGTTTCTGGGACATATATCATCTGCTACCTCGCGAAACACGAAGTTATGTGCCGGCTTTTATTGCAGTAAATTATCTGTTCAAATACTATAATAAACATAATTATAGTGCCGCAAAATTTGAACTTCCTTTGTTGGTTGATACAATTTTAATTGACGAAGAACTCCACTTCGAGCAAATAGAAGCAGTTATCGGAATTAACAAAGAAGACATCAGAAAGCTTAATCCACAATATAAAATGGATATTATTCCCGCAAAAAATAAAACTTATCCTCTATTACTACCAATGGCTATAATACCGGAATTTATTAATTTACGCGATTCGATTTACACATATCTAGACTCAGTTTATTTTAATCCCGATAAGTTTAAATATAAACCAAACGAGACCTATGTTGATGCATTTACACCGGCACCACAACCACCGGGAACTGCCAAATTAGAATATAAAGTTAAATCGGGAGACGTGTTGGGCTATATTGCAACATGGTACAATGTAAGCGTAAACGATATAAGATCATGGAACGGCAAAACTAGTAACTACTTAAATGTAGGCAACAAACTTATTATATATGTTCCTGAAGCTGAGGCTGATAAATATCGAAAGATTAATTCAATGAGTTTTGATGAAAAACAAAAAATGGCTGGTATTAATCCTGCTACAAACAAACCCAAAGAAGAACCCCTAGACCCTAATTATGAGTACTACACGGTGCAGCAAGGCGATAACCCATGGGGGATCGCCAATAAATTCGATGATGTGAGCATCGACGAATTGCTCGAAATGAATAATATAGATAATGCTTCAGGATTAAAAGTAGGACAAAAACTTAAAATCAGAAAAAAATCTTAATTCTATGAAAAAGATAGCAGTTCTTTCAGGTGGTGTAAGCTCCGAAAGAGTTATAAGCATCAAAACGGCAAAACAGCTTAGCGAAGCTCTTGACAAAAATTTATTTCAAGCTTTTTTGGCTGATATTGGTAAAAATTCATGGGATATTCTAATTGAAGATAAAAAGTATCCGATAGATAAAAATGACTTCTCTGCAATAATTGAAGGAGAAAAGATAAAGTTCGATTATGCACTTATTGCAATACATGGAACACTTGGCGAAGACGGTTTGCTTCAAGCATATTTCAATATGATTGGTATTCCTTATTCAGGTTGCGATGTACTAACTTCAGCGGTTTGTTTTAACAAAAACTTTTGCAAGCAATATTTAAAACCATATAATATTACTATGGCAAAATCGGTAATGATAAAAGCCGACCAAGATTATGATGAAAAACAAATTATTGATTATTTAGGATTACCCGTATTTGTTAAGCCAAACACAGCAGGAAGTAGTTTTGGGATAAGTAAAGTAAAGAACATTGTCGATTTAAACAAAGCAATTAAAAACGCTTTTACCGAAGATTCTTTTGTAATGATTGAATCCTTTATTGATGGAATAGAAGTTTCTTGCGGAGTTTTTAAGTCATCAAAAAAACAATATGTTTTTCCATTAACAGAAATAGATACTAAAAACGAGTTTTTTGATTACGAAGCAAAATATACACCCGGAGTAACAGATGAAATTACTCCTGCCAGAATTTCTGATGAAATAACTGCAAAAGTTCAAGAAATTGCTTCAGAAGTTTATGATATCCTAAATTGTAAAGGGCTTGTAAGAATTGACTTTATCATAACAAATAACACCCCTCATCTACTTGAAGTAAACACAGTTCCCGGCATGAGCGCCGAAAGCATTGTCCCACAGCAAATTAGAGCTGCCGGATACACTGTGTCACAGATTCTTACTGAAATGATTTTGGATTAAGTAAAGTCGCAAAAAAATAGAATTAACAGCAGCATTAAAAATTAAACCAATCTTTAATCCATTTTATTAGATTTATCAATAAAGTTAAACCAACACTTATTAAAATCATAGATGTTATAGGGATATGGACTCTACTATTTTCTTTGATTATGCGAATATCGCCAGGCAATTTTCCGAACCACGAAAATAGATTCGGGACAAAATATAAAACTAATCCAATAATTAACAGGACAAAGCCGCCAATGATAAAAGCAAACGCCATAGTTCTTTTGTTTTTAGTTTTCATGGTTTAGCAAAGTTACAATATAATGATTGTTACCCCAAAACTAGTCCTAGTTTGCAACGAGGACTTATTTATCTTTGCATTTTCAAGGCTTAAACCAATATTTAAAGGATTCATTTCTTTACTATTAAATCTCCCAATGCCTTACAAAATTATAAAATAATTTAGAACTCGCATTACAAATGCTTAGTATAGATGCGTCCTCGTTGCACGTGTCCGCCTTTGGCTGAAACGAGGACGAGTTGGG
>JAQVOJ010000102.1 GCA_028702675.1 Bacteroidales bacterium | reverse complement strand
CTTATCAATTAATACCAGTAAATTAGAATTATTGTGATATATTTGTATTGATGATGGAAAAAGCTAACACATATGACTTATCGGTAATTTTACCAGTTTACAACGAATCCGCAAATCTATATCTCCTATATGACGAGTTGATTAAAAATTTAGATATTGTTAAGAGTATAGAAATTATTTTTGTAAACGATGGTAGCACAGACGAATCCATTAGCATTATTAAAAGTCTTGCAAAAAAAGACAATCGAGTAAAATATATTGATTTGAGTCGGAATTTCGGACAGCAAATAGCTTTAATTGCAGGCATACATAAAGCACAGGGTAATCGTATTGTAATTATGGACTGCGACTTACAAGACCCCCCATCATTAATTCCTGAACTCTATAAAAAAATGGACGAAGGTTACGATGTAGTTTATGCAAAAAGAAGCAAACGTAAAGGTGAATCTATATTTAAGACACTAACAGCAAAATTGTTTTACAGAATTCTAAGCAAATTAACAAGATGCAAAATCCCTGTTGATACCGGTGACTTTAGAATAATATCACGAAAAGTTGCTGATGTCCTTATTCAAATGAAAGAACAGCAAAAATTCTTTAGAGGACAAGTTGCATGGATTGGCTTAAACCAAACTTATGTTGAATTTGAAAGGAATAAACGTCAACAAGGTAAAACCGGCTACTCTGTAAAAAAAATGTGGCGTTTTGCTATTGATGGAATTACTTCATTTTCAGATTTCCCGCTTAAATTTGCTACATACCTAGGTTTTGTTGTAAGTTTTGTAGCTTTTGTTTTAATGATGTGGGCTTTGTATCAAAGATTTATTGCAAAAGAATATGTGCAAGGTTGGACTTCCTTAATTTTAAGCATATTATTTATTGGAGGCATACAACTAATAAGTCTTGGAATAATAGGAGAATACATTAGCAGAATAGGCAATAATGTAAAAGACAGACCACTTTATATTATAAAAGAAACAAACATAGATGAAGAAAAAAAATAGATCAAAAAGGAGAAAAAAGATTATATATATATTAATGGCAGTTGTTCTATTATTATTTACAGTAGCCATGTACTTTATAAGTAACTTTTTTGTTGATAGATTCCAACAACCAAAGCTTGAACAAAGTATTAGCAACGCCAATCTATATGGAAACACTATACTAATAGACATGGAAAATGACAATTACCTTATAAATGGCTCATCTACATTTACCAATCAATATGCTCTTAGCGGGTCATATAGTTCGATAATGCCCGGTAAAGATACATATAGTGCTTCTGTATTACTTGATATTCTTGAAACAGACAGTACATATCTGTCTGAAGCAGGAATAGAGTGCTGGCTCCTACCCAATAATGAAAGTATAGATGCAGTACTAGTGTTTTCAATTGTTGATAGTACTGAGACTAATACTCTTTATTGGGATGGTTATAAAATTAATGGAGATAATTTTACAGCAAAAACATGGCAACAATTCTCCCACAATTTTAAAATCCCCGGAAAATATTTGAACCTAAACAACAAATTTAAAGTTTATATCTGGAATATAAATAAAAACGATGATGCACTATATGCTGACGACATATCGATTAAATTTAACCAGCCAATTAATAAGGGTAAACCTCGAACATTATTAATAGATTATGAAAATATTAAAGATGGTATTGTTTCAAACAAAATGTCGAACTCAGGTAATTTTTCTGCAATAGTAAACGGTAAAGACTCTTATACTGTTTCTCATACTCAAGCTTTATCCACTTTTGATATTGATAATTTCGACAGACTTAATTATCGATATTACTATTATAGCGAAACAGCAAATATTGACTTTGTATTAGTTATTGAAATTACTGATAGCAACGGAGAAATACTTCATTGGCATGGAGATCAAGTAAATACTGATAATGCACAACAGGGGAAATGGACAAAGATGCTTGGAATGATTGTGATACCATCAGAATTAATAAAGCCCGAAAACAAAATTCGAGTTTATGGTTGGAACCGAAACGAAAACACTGTTTATATTGATGATATATACTTAATCTTGAAAACCACTAGCGACATTAGAACAGGAGATAAATCTTTCTGCGATTTAGTAAATGATCCTGTTTTTACGCATAAAACCAACTTTCCACCCTACCGAAATTTCAATTTTTATTTTTCTAACGATTGTACTGCACCTTTTAGCAATATTTCAATAGACTTTTGGCAACAAAAATACTTCTGTACCGGTAATTTTGTAGGCAACAACTATGATGAAATAATCTTTTGCAAACCAGAAAATAATATCGAGTTTTTTGTTTATAATCAAAGTTTTGAAAAATACGAACTAAACATTAAAGCCCACGAAAATCAGATTTATATCCCACTAAAACTAAATTCTGAAAACGATTTTTTGCTAATTTTTGATAATTCTAAAGAAACAATTAGTATTTATCAGATCGAGATAAATGGAAACAAAGCACTTGCAAAACAAAATCAAGTTTTTGAATATAAAGATTTAAAAATTAATCCACCTGTATATAGTGCAACAAGTTTACCGGCAAATAACAAAAACATTCCACAGATAGTAGTCTCCAGTTTTAATCAAATTTTAAGTTTTAGCTTCGAGTCCGGAGTATTTACCAAGCGTAAAGTAATCAAACAATACAATAAACATTTTAATAGCAAAATGTATAGTGGTAATTTTACGGGAAACAGTAATCAAGAGTTATTCATATTATCAGATTTAGATGAAAAGTGCAATATAGAATTAGTTGACTTTAACAATCAACAAAACCCTGTTGAAATAAATCGCAACAAAAATTGCAAGCAAGGTTATGATAGTTTAAAAACACAAGACATATTCATTAAAGGCAATTTTGATTCTGATATTACAACATCTTTATTAAAACTTGACAGGAGCTGGCGTTTCGACTTAAAAATGATAGAAATTAACTCAATTGGTTACGATATAAAATCTCAAGTATCATTTTTAAATTATCCCAACCAATATAATCCTATGTTTTTTACAGAAACATTTTTTATTGGGGCAAACCTTTATGGCAATGATAAATATGAACTAATAGTATTTTTAAGTAACCGAAACTCGATATCAAGAAGTAGTTTAAATAACAATAATCTTTCGAGGCTACCAAACAAAATTGCAATTTATGAAACCGAATAACTTTCTAATATTTTTATTACTAATATTACTTGTAACTTCATGCAATTCTACAAAAGAAGATACCATTAAAAATGATTTTTTTGAAATATCAGATATCAATTTTTTAAGTAATCATAACGACAAATTAATTTTGTTTGATTATGAAAATGCTATAGATCAAGGTTTTATTCTACCTTCAAAAAAACAAATAAAGAACGGGTACTTTAATTTATCGTTTAAACTAAAACCTTTAAAAGATAATCAGCAATTTTATTACAAGATTTACTATCAAAATGAATCATACAAATTTCCCGAGTACGAATTTCAAAAGCAAAAAGAATTGCACCCCTTAGCTCACGAAAACTTTTATGGTAGTTGGGAAGATACTGAAATCGAATTTAAATCAATTCCTAATACAAAAATTGGCGAAGAAATAATGATTTCGGACAGTTTCAGAATTGTTGGTAATCCAAGAAACGAAGAAATGTGTTTTTTTGAAGGCGAAAACGACAGATGGAAACGTAACCCGAGGGTAGGAACATATAGTGCTATGCTTATAATAAGTACCGAAAATGGGATAGAAAATCTGCCGGATTATATTAAAAACATTAGTAAAACAAATAATAACAGTTTTATCAATCCTTATTATTACTTTTTATATGGCGAGGGAGCTGACAACCAAAACTACAAAGTAATTTTAGAACCTGAATTTATTACAACTAAAGCTTCGCCTAATCTTGGCAATGGTCTTTATGTTGAAAATTCAAATTTTAAAAACTCAAAAAATCCACACGATCATTATACATGCAACTGCAATAATAGCGACAGCATTAATAATAATGCAACTATTAGTCAATTTATACATTATGTTGATAATTCGGCAAAGCTATATAATATTCCCTTAATTAGAGATGTGATAAACGAAGGGTATTCAAAAGAAGAATATAATTGGTATCGAGCATTTTTCTCTAAAGAGGAGTTAATCGGAATACTACCACAAACAGCAAAAGACCCTTGCCAAACAGTTTTTAGCAATCCTGAAAACAATACTATTACACTTAAAAACCCGAAATCAGAATATGGCAAATGGCAAAAAGAAAACGTTGGGATTATTACTCGCCATGGGTTTACTTACGGAAAATATACAGTAAAAGCAAATCTTACCGAATTACTAAATAAAGACAATGTTTGGAATGGTATTACAAATGCGATATGGCTAATTTATCAAGGAGGCAGTGGGCAAGAAAAAGGATGGAATTTGAGACGTCCATGTACCAAAGAAGGTTATATGGAAACCTATTGGGGAGGCCGATTCGACAATAGAGTTGAAAGAGTAGCATACTCTGAGATTGATTTTGAGATTCTGAAAACAGTACACTATTGCCCAAATAATATTTTCCCGCCTCTTTACGAAAATTACGAAGCTAACCAAAACTCCCCTGAAGCGTGGAACACAAAACTTCCTGAAGAAGTAAATAAATATGATAGCGATATAGCAGTATGCTGCACAAATTGGGATATGGCATGCTGGCAACCCGAAAATTTTGGAACAGGGTGCCAAGAAATATCGTACAATGGACAAACATTCTTAGCACACAGATGGGAAGATGTTTACAGAGCTATTACCGAAAAGCACATGGCAAACGACGACGAATTATTTGGTAGTGATTATTATTATTTCCAAATCGATTGGCAACCCGATAAAATTATTTGGCGTATAGGTCCCGAAAAAGATCAACTTTATGAGGTAGGCTATATGGACGATAAAATTACAAGTATTCCAAATAATCAAATGTTACTGATTATTACTCAGGAATTTCATAATACTAACTGGTGGCCAGGTTCACCTTACGATCAACATAATATTCCTTTCCCAAAAAATGAGATTACAGGAACTATTTATGAAATTACAATTGAATAATTAAGTAGTTTTATTAATTTAGCAAATAATATCTCAATACAATATGTCGAAAAAATACCGCATATTAATAGCCGACGACGACACCGATATACATGAATTTATAAGCTATAATCTGAAAAAAGAAGGATATAAAGTTGATTCTGCTTTAAATGGCTTTCAGGCAATTGATTTAGCCTTAAAAAAACACCCGGACCTAATACTATTAGATATTATGATGCCTGGAATGGACGGAATTGAAACATGCCAACAAATAATAAGTAACGATGGGTTAAACGATATTCTTATTGTTTTTCTTACTGCCCGTGGCGAAGATTATTCGCAAATCGCAGGTTTTGATGCAGGAGGAGACGACTATATAGTTAAACCTATTAAACCAAAAGTTTTAATTAAAAAAATTGATTCTTTGTTGCGAAGAAAAGAGCGAATAAACAGCAAAAATATTCCTTTCGACTCTACAAACCAACTAATTGAATTCGATGAATTAAAAATATATCCTGAAAGGCACTTAGTAGTAAAAGATAACGAGGAAGTATTTCTGCCAAAAAAAGAATTTAAACTGCTACTATTACTATCTTCAAAACCCGGAAAAGTATTTACTAGAGAAGAAATTTACATATACATTTGGGGAGATGATATTATTGTTGGCGACAGAACCATTGATGTTCATATACGTAAATTAAGGGAAAAAATAGGCGAAGGATATATAAAAACAGTAAAAGGAATAGGTTATAAATTCGAAAATAAAGCTTAATGAAGAATTATTCAGCCACAAATCTGGCATATTACAGTTCCACAATATTAAGCTTAATTGTATTTATTTTGTTAAGTGTTTTCGACTTATTGCATTATCAAAGAATTGTTTGGATAGAAAAAATTATTATAACACCTTTAGTTTTTATTACATCATTTATATTTCTTCGATATTTCATTTTTAAATTTATTTACGATAGAATAAGACTAATTTACAAATCAATTCACACCAAAAAAGAACAAGGCACAAAAGCAAAAGAGAAATTTAACGCTAAACTTGATTTAATCAATCAGGTGGACAAAGATGTTTCGAAATGGGCAGAAGAAAAAAGTAGAGAAATCGAAAATTTGCGAAAGATGTCAATGTATCGTAAAGAATTTGTCGGAAATGTATCACATGAATTAAAAACACCAATCTTTAATCTTCAGGGATATGCCCTTACTTTGCTCGAAGGAGGCTTAGAAGATAAGTTGATTAAGTGGAAATACATGCAAAAAATTGAAAAGAACATCAATCGCATGATCAGTATTGTTAATGATTTAGAAGCAATTAGTAAACTTGAATCGGATGAACTAAATCTAAATATTATCAAATTTGACCCCGAAGAATTAATCAATGAGATTATAGAATCTGTTGAAGAAAGGGCTCTTAACAAAAAAATTAAAATTTCAATAATAAAGCATTATGATAAACTTAAATCTGTATTTGCCGACAGGCACTTTATAAGTCAAGCACTAATGAACATTGTTGTAAATGCCATAAATTATGGGAATAAAAAAGGCTTAATAAGTATAGAATTATTCGATATGGATAAACACCTTTTAATTGAGGTAACCGACAATGGCATAGGCATTCCTGAAGAAGAATTACCAAGAGTTTTTGAAAGATTTTACAGAGTTGATAAAAGCCATTCTTCAAACACAGGCGGCACCGGTCTTGGATTAGCAATTGTAAAACACATAATTGAAGCACACAATCAAAAAATAAATATAAGAAGTACTGTTGGAGTAGGCACTACGGTAGGATTTACCCTTAAAACAGATTAATCTATTTTAAGTACAGCTAGAAAAGCACTTTGCGGCACTTCAACATTACCTACCTGACGCATACGTTTCTTACCTTTCTTCTGTTTCTCTAACAACTTACGCTTACGGGTAATATCACCTCCATAACATTTACTTGTTACGTCTTTTCTTACTGCTTTTACAGTTTCTCTGGCAATTATTTTACTCCCTATTGCAGCCTGAATGGCAACATCAAACTGCTGACGTGGAATCAACTCTTTCAATTTCTCGCACATTCTTCTACCCAACGGATAGGCATTATCAACATGCGACAATGTACTTAAAGCATCTACCATTTCGCCATTAAGTAAAATATCAAGTCTGGCAAGTTTCGATGGTTTATATCCTGTTTGATAATAATCAAACGAAGCATAACCCTTTGAAATACTCTTAAGTTTATCGTAAAAATCGAATACTATTTCGCCAAGAGGCAATTCAAAAGTAAGCTCTACCCTATTATTAGTAAGATATATTTGATTTTTTAAAATCCCACGCTTGTCTATACATAGCTTGATAATTCCACCAACATACTCAGCCTGCGAAATAATCGATCCTTTTATCATTGGTTCGTCAACGTGGTCGAGATAATTTGGTTCAGGCAATCCGGAAGGATTATGCACTTCGATTACTTCTCCTTTTTTAGTATATGCTAAATATTTTACGTTTGGCACAGTAGTAATCACGTCCATATTAAACTCTCTATCGAGGCGTTCCTGAACGATTTCCATGTGTAGCAAACCCAAAAATCCACATCTAAACCCAAATCCTAAAGCGGCTGATGATTCAGGCAAAAAACTGAGTGAGGCATCATTAAGTTGTAGTTTTTCAATACTAGCACGTAGTTCTTCGTAATCGTCAGCATCAACAGGGTATATACCGGCAAACAACATAGGTTTAACATCCTCGAAACCTGCAATTGCTTTTTGGCATGGGCGATCAACGTGAGTTATAGTATCTCCTACTTTTACTTCTTTAGCAGTTTTTATTCCTGAGATTATATAGCCTACATCTCCGGCTCTCATTGTCTTACGGGGCATCATTTTAAGTTGTAAAACTCCTATTTCATCTGCCTCATATTCTTTGCTGATATTAACAAATTTAACAGAATCTTTTGTATTAAGCACTCCATTAAAAATTCTGAAATAAGCAATAATTCCTCTGAAAGGATTAAAAACCGAATCGAAAATTAAAGCTTCAAGCGGTTTGCTTTCGTCTCCCACCGGATGTGGTATATTATTTATTATTTTAGATAAAATTTCTTCAACTCCCATCCCTGTTTTACCCGAAGCATGAATTATTTCTTCACGCTCACATCCAATTAAATCAATAATCTGATCCTCAACCTCATCGGGCATAGCATTGTCAAGATCCATTTTATTAAGCACAGGAATAACTACCAAATCTTCTTCTATAGCCTTATATAAATTTGAAATTGTTTGTGCCTGAATACCTTGCGTAGCATCTACAATTAAAAGAGCACCTTCGCATGCAGCAATAGAACGACTAACTTCGTAAGAAAAGTCAACATGTCCGGGAGTATCTATTAAATTCAAAATATAATCATGTCCTTCATAATTATATTTCATCTGAATCGCATGACTTTTTATTGTAATACCACGCTCTCGTTCAAGGTCCATATTATCGAGAACCTGATCTTTGAAATCACGATCAGACACTGTGCCGGTAAACTGTAAAAGCCTATCGGCCAAAGTGCTTTTGCCGTGATCTATGTGGGCAATAATGCAAAAATTACGTATGTGATTCATAAGTTTCTCTTATTTCGCCGCAAAGATATAATATTAAAACAGATTTTAGTATAGTGTATTAGCTTTTAGTATTAC